>MUIA01000082.1 GCA_002084115.1 Oceanospirillales bacterium LUC14_002_19_P2
ATGACTCATTACCTCGCTTGGCGGCGCGCTCTAACAGAGCGTCATAGGCTGACGACTGCACGCATGTTCGAGAAAATCATTGGACATTGGTGCTACCAACCACAAGGGGTAACTTAGCCAATTCATTAGTTAAATGGCATGTCTTGTTGCATCCTGCAACGCCAGATGCCTTGCCCAGCACATTTAGCAATGTATTACTGGAAATCCCACATCAGGGGATTTCCAGTAACTGTCCCACCTGAATATGGTCAGCGGCTTTGATGCCGTTAATGCGTCGCAGGCCTGACATGGATACATTGTACCGGGTCGCAATATCCGACAAGGTATCACCGGATTTCACCCGATGCTTGCGTGATTTAGAGGATGCCACCAACGTGCCTTTGCTTTTCTCCTGAGCAATCAGCGTACCCAGTGGCGGCTGTTCGTGGAAGAAATTGCGAATACCCGTGTAAATGGAGCGTGCTATCCGTGTCCGATGGGCATGGGACTTCAGCTTACGGGCATCTTCCGGGTTGGTGATGAAACCGGTTTCCACCAGCATTGAGGGGATATCCGGGGATTTCAGCACGACAAAGGCCGCCTGTTCCACCTGCTTTTTGTGTAAGCGGTTCTGCCTGCCCAATTCGCTGAGCACCATCTTGCCTGCCTTGATACTGCGGGTCTGGGTATCGGTCATGGAGAGATCCAGCAGGACGCTGGCCAACAGCCCATCCTTATCATCCAGGCTGACCCCTTCCTCACCACCGATCAGGTCAGAATTGTTTTCCTTATTGGCCAGCCAGCGCGCAGTCTCAGAGGTAGCGCCCCGTTTTGACAGGGTGAACACTGACATTCCCCGGGCCTGGGGCTGAACAAACGCATCGGCATGGATGGAAACAATCAGGTCGGCCCCGTGTTTCCGGGCAATCCGTGTCCGTTCCCGCAGGGAAATGTAGTAATCCCCGGTTCGGGTCAGCTTGGCCTTGAAGCCTTTTTCCCGGTTAAACTGCGCCGCGACCTCTTTGGCGATAGCGAGCGTGACCTCTTTTTCCCGGGCCTTTCCATGACCGATAGCGCCTGGGTCTTCCCCGCCGTGTCCGGCATCAATGGCCACGACAATATCCCGTCCCTGAACCGGCGCAGGGGATGACTTTGCCGGTATCGCCGGTTTGGCGCTGGCCTTGCCTTTATCAAACAGGTCTACCACCAGACGGTGGCCATAGGTGGAATTCGGTTTCAGCAGGAAACTGCGTGGGCTGACCGCTTCATGCAAATCCAGCACGATGCGCACGTCATTATTATTGCGTTTTGCCCATCGCACCTTGCGGATAGGGGTATTCGTCAGTGTCAGGCTTGAAAGCGACTGTTTCAGGGAGGAACCATCCACATCAATGACAAGGCGACTTGGATTGCTGAGAGAAAAGATCTTGTGATTAACGGAACCGGTGAGGTCAAACACCAGACGTGTTTTTTCCGGCGAGCGCCACAGACGGGCACCCTCAATGTTGGCGGCATTGGCTATACCCGCCACCAACAGTAGCAAGACAATCAGGCTTGTGTTTGCCAGACGTCCTAGCATACCTCCTCCGCCAACATTCCCTGTCTGTCCGCTATCGTTTTACAGATAGCCCGCCCATGTCCGGTCTGCGGGTCTACCGTGACAATCCGCGCCTCCGGAAGGTATTCGATAGATAATATAATATCGGCGGCCGGAAGGAAGCCCTTACCACGATCCGGCCATTCAATCAGGCAAAGCGATGGGCTGTCGAAGTAGTCCCTGACACCCAGAAAATCGAGTTCTTCCGGATCACCCAGGCGATAAAGATCAAAGTGGTAAACGGCTGCCTGCTCTATTTCGTACGGTTCAACCAGAGTATATGTCGGGCTTTTGACGGCCCCTTCATAGCCGAACCCACGCATGACGCCGCGACATAGTGTCGTTTTCCCGGCTCCGAGGTTGCCCTGTAAATACACAGTACCATGCCCCTGGCAGGCCTCTGCCAGAAGACGGCCGAACGCCACCATGCGAGCTTCACCGGCCAGCGTCAGTTGAATTGACTCAGACATCGTATTCGACACGTTTCCCATAACATCACCTTAACCGGGAAGGATACCATCGGGAAACCGGGGTAAAAACGCCGTATTTGTCACGAATATCAGCTAATGACACTTTTCATCCTGAACTCAGGCATTGGCCAGTTGGTTAACACGTCGGCGAATATAGGGCAGCAAATCCGAGGCTTTCATACCAATCTGCCCGGCCTCCGCCGCACAGTCGTCTCCGGCAGCGGCATGCAGCCAGACACCGATTTTTGCCGCCTGCACCATGTCATAGCCTTGCGCCAACAGGCTGCCAATCACACCGCTGAGCACATCCCCCATCCCGGCTACAGCCATACCGGGATTACCGGCACCGCACAAGGATACCGTTTCACCGTCATAAACCAGCGAGCCAGCCCCCTTCAACACCGCGACACAACCGTACTGTTGTTGTAACTGTCGGACAGCCGCAAAGCGATTAGCCTGTATGTCTGGAATCAGCTCCTGCAGAAGTCGGCTGGCTTCCCCCGGATGGGGCGTCATCAATAACGCACGGGAAGTGCTGTCCAGCAACTGGCCCTCTTCAGCCATCAGGTTCAGGGCGTCTGCATCCGCGAGGATGGGGAGGTCTGATTGTAAGATGCTTGCCAACAACGCTTTGCTCCAATCCGACTGCCCAAGGCCGGGGCCGATAACCACTGCAGATTTCCCCGTTATCAAGCGATTCAAATCATCCGTGTCCTGAACACCACGCGTCATGATTTCAGGGCAGCGAGCATTAATGGCATCCACATGTTCCTCTCGTGTGGCCACCGTCACCAGTCCTGCGCCGGTTCGAAGTGCGGCTTCAGCCGCCATCACCACCGCCCCCCCCATACCTTCATCACCACCGACAACCAGCAAATGACCATGAGTGCCTTTGTTGGCATCGGCCAGTCTGGGTCGTACCAAGGCTGCCAGCTCCTGTTCCCGCAACAAGTGGGAGGCCGGTAATTCCTGACTGTAGATATCATCCGGTACGGCGAGGGAGGCAAAGTTGAGCGTGCCGCAATAACGTGGTCCGGCGCCGGTCAGCAGCCCCTGTTTCAGGCCAATGAATGTCACCGTCATCGCAGCCTGCACCGCAGCCCCCAAGGCGGCTCCGGTATCGGCTGATAACCCGGAGGGTATATCCACGGCAAGCACCGGACGCTGTGAATGGTTGATCATCTGGATAGCATCCCGATAATCGCCCCTCACTTCACCACTGAGCCCCGTGCCCAGCATGGCATCCACCAGTACGGTACCCGTGATCGTCACATTGCGACTCCAGACTTCCGTGGAACCGCCCAGATCACGGAACCAGTGCCATGCGCGCAAGGCATCACCGGTTAGTTCATCCGGATTCTTGAGCGCAATCACCCGCACAGGGAGATAACGCTGGCGGGCGAGACTGGCAATCACATAACCATCACCGCCGTTATTCCCTGCTCCACAGAAAACCTGCAAGGTGCCTCCCCGGGCTAATGCAGGCCATCGCTCCAGCATCCGGTCAAACGCCGCCTGACCGGCCCGCTTCATCAATTCGAAACCGTTGATGTGGTAATCGTTGATGGCAACCGCATCCAGATGCCTGACCTGTTCAGCGGTATACAATGCTTCTGGCAACCACTCGTCCATGGGAGACACGCCCTTTCATTGACCTTCTTGTTTCATTATATCCATTACTGCGAGGAAAACGGTGACTTAGCCCCATTCGACATGCAGGTCCCTAGTGATACACCCACTCAAGGAATATGGGAAATGGTCAACGTATGGCGTTCAGGTATCCGCCTTGCGACCAAAAAGGTCACCAGTGAGCAGCAAAGTAAATAACACAGCGGAAACGTAACAGAATGCTTTGCATACAGACTGGATAACCAGACACCTAATGCGGTGAAAAGTGCAAAGCCGACATTATAGGCAAGCGCGAAACCACTGCATCGAAGACGGGTTGGAAAAGAATCCAGGACAACTCTGGGATAGACACCACGCCCAAACGCTGCAAAAACCGCAACTGACATCACAAACAACCAGAAAAAAATGCCGGGTGGTGAAAAATCAACGAGTAAACCCAGAACACTTAACAAACCTGTCACCATTGCACTGAGAAGGATGATCCATTTTCGCCCCATCAAGTCGGACAATGTCCCCCCAAGAATGATAAATGGAATACCAATAGACAGGGACAGCACAAACATGAACAGGAAATCGCGTCCAGACAGTCCAAATACGGAAGGAAACAACTTATAAATGGAAAGCAGGCAGGCTAAAACCCCGGCGTCTTTCAACGCGATACCGATGCCAGTCAATATCTCCCGGTAATAATGAACCACCACATCTGCAGGGGGTAAATTGCTCCTGCCGAAGTGGCGAGATGCATCAAGAAAGACCCTGGATTCCAGGGTACACAAACGAATCGCGTAAGCGATTCCCCCCATAGCACCACCAAACAGAAACAAGAGTCGCCATCCCCAGGCGACAATATCTTTATCTGATAAAAACAACATCAATAGCTGGCAGCACAAAAAACCCACCAGATAGCCGAATTCACAGCCCGCACCAAACTGAGCCACCACAGACCCTCTGTTGTGATGGTTACTATTTTCAGAAACAAAGACATATCCCAGTGGTATTTCTCCTCCCGCCGAAACGCCCTGCAATACTCTGAAAACCATGAGCCAGACATAAGCCACAATCCCCTGATTGCTGGCATCAGGCAACAGTGCAATTCCCAATGTCGCAATGGACATCAACATTAACAAATAGAGAAAGGTTTTTTTACGCCCCAGACAATCGCCTAAATAACCAAACATGATGCCCCCCAGGGGGCGTGCGATATAACCGGTCACCATCAACCCTGCGGCAAGATAGTCCCCCTGTTTGGCCAAGGGCAGAAAAACAGCGGAAAGGTAATCCGATAGAAACAGGAAAATAGAGAAATCGTACATCTCAATCGCACCGCCCACAGCCGTGGCAATGATGGGGTAGCGGTAATCACCTTGCATTAACCCATAAGTCCTGTGAGTGGGAAGAATTGAGAAATATAGTCATTTTCATATTTATCCACCCTGAAATAACCAAGGGATTTGTGAGGAACGCTCATAACACAATGCAAAACCACACAACCCGTAAAATACTGGTCTAAGACGGCCTTTCGGATACAAAAAATCGCTACTTAAACTCCAGATAGAGAAATAAAAGCAGCCTCTCATCCGCGAATAATCTGAAATCAGATAGTGCATATTGCGGCTATTCAATATCTCTTTTAGCGCTTACCCTATATCCTTCGCTCTCATTGTTTTATTGCTATCCATACTCCGTGACAGATTTAGCCCCTCAAACTAAAACCTCCCCAGACATGCTTGACTTGGCCAACGCCATCAAACAGTGGGGGCGCGAACTAGGCTTTCAGGCAGTCGGTATTACGGACGTTGATCTTGGCGAACATGAGCAGCACCTGCAGTCCTGGCTAGCCCGGATATTTCATAAAGCCGCAGTCTGACCATTCAATTTCGAATTTCCTGTGGGGCTGCTGCTTTATTACTCTGTATTACTCTGTGGCTAAAGGACTTTGGGCCCTGGGCTACTCAAATCTGAACATTGACCGATCAATTCTGCTTTTTCAGGCTGAATGGATACTCCAAACCTCTTTCATCTGGTCATTATTTAAGCGGGTTAACGTTATGGAGACTACTA
>MUIA01000462.1 GCA_002084115.1 Oceanospirillales bacterium LUC14_002_19_P2
GAAAAAATCGAATTGTGGAGTTCGGCAGAGGTCAATTTTTTGCTTTGTTGTCATTGGTCGTTACGGGCTATCTGCAGATGTGTGTATATTACCCGTTGATACTGGTTTCGCGACAGCCTCTTCGGGGTGTCATACCAGGTGTAGGGCATGAACTTGGAGACCGGCATTTTCCCCCGCAGGGTCAGATGGGTCCGGCAGCGCCAGTGGCCGAAGTTGGGAAAGGTGACGATACACTCCTTACCAACCCGCAGCATTTCCTCCAGCACCAGGTGCGGAAAACGCATTACCTGCAGGGCCTGGGTCATGATCACGGTATCAAAGGTGTTATCACCAAAGTTCTTGAGTCCGTGATCCAGGTTCTGCTCAATCACATTCACCCCTTTGGTGATGCAGGCCTGGATATTCTCCGGATTGATTTCCAGCCCGTAGCCTTGCACGTTGAGGCTGGTGGTCAGCTGGTTTAACAGGGCACCGTCGCCACAAGCCAGATCCAGTACCCGGCTTTGGGGCTTGATCCAGTGCTGAATGAGTTCAAAGTCCTTGCGCATCAGCAGACCTCCTCAGCGATACGTCCCAGATAAGCCTTCAGGGTGTCCATGTAGCGGGGAATGGCCATCAAAAAAGCATCATGCCCCTGGGGAGCATCGACTTCCAGATAGGAAACCGGCTTTTTAGCGGCCAGCAAGGCATTCACGATTTCCCGCGAGCGATCGGGCGCAAAGCGCCAGTCCGTTGAAAAAGACAGTACCAGGAAACGGGCTGTGGTGTTTTCCAGCGCCTTGACCAGATCATGATCAAACCGGGCGGCAGGATCGAAGTAATCCAGCGCCTTGGTCATCAGGAGATAACTGTTGGCATCGAACCGGCCAGAGAAGGCTTCGCCTTGGTAACGCAGGTAACTTTCCACCTGGAACTCCGCGCCGAAGTCGAAGTTGATCTTGTCCTGTTTGAGTTCCCGTCCGAACTTGGTGCCCATGGAGTCATCGGACAAATAGGTGATATGGCCGACCATGCGTGCCAGCATCAACCCGTTCTTGGGAATGACGCCATGTTCCTGGTAATGGCCATCATGGAAGTTTTCATCGCTCATGATAGCGCGGCGGGCCACTTCATTGAAAGCAATGTTCTGAGCAGAGAGCTTCGGTGCTGAAGCAATAACAACCGCATGCCGGAGCCGCTCTGGATAACGGATCGTCCACTCCAGTACCTGCATACCACCAAGGCTGCCGCCAACCACTGCCGCCCACAGCTGAATGCCCAGCTGATCGGCCAGGCGCGCCTGGCTGTCTACCCAGTCATCCACCGTCACCACCGGAAATGTGGGGCCCCAGGGGCGGCCGGTTTCCGGATTGATGCTGGTTGGGCCGGTGCTTCCATGACAGCCACCCAGATTATTCAGGCAGACGACAAAGAAAATATTGGTATCAATGGGTTTGCCGGGACCGATGGCGGTATCCCACCAACCAGGTTTGCGGTCTTCGGGTGAGTGGTAACCGGCGGCATGATGATTGCCGCTCAACGCGTGGCAGATCAGGATGGCATTGGATGCATCGGCATTGAGTTCGCCATAGGTTTCGATCATCAGATCAAACTGCGGCAGAACCCGGCCACAACGCAGGTGCAGCGGATCGGCAAAGTGCAGTTTGCGCGGCTCAACGAGTCCCACGGAATCTTCAGGCAGACTGCGTACAGGGGGAGCACCCCGCTGCTCGGCGGCAACATCTGTCATGGCGAATTTGTTCGAATTATTGCAGGTTTGGCAAGTCTAAAGGAGCCGACGAAGCGGGTCTAGCCGCCAAAGAATAACTGGTTCAGATAGCGTCCGGGAGCCAGTGTGCCGATGCCGGCACCAAGCAGCCCGATATAAGCGCCGACGGCATAGAGTTTGTGTTGTTTGAAGTTGTGCCGCCGGGCGGCTGTCGTGGAAATGATCACACAGATGATGATCCAAACCGACAGGATATGAATAGGGCCAAAACTAAGCCAGAGTGGCATGACGCTTTTTATCCAGAAAGACGACAGTGCTGTTATCAGCATCGCAACCATCCACGAGCGGCCAAGGTAACGATGTAGTTGGCTGCCTTTAGGGGGAGCCAGCTGCACATCGCCAGCAACAATGGCATAGAGGGCAGCCGCAAGATGTATTGCGATGGGCGTGTTCATTCTATGTTGAGGCTATCACGGTAGATACAGGATAGCCTGCAGCGGGCTATTGGTATGTCATTGATGGAGTAACGCTTAGGCCATCGCCGGTCGCTCATGAAGAACCACCACATTGCTGGATTTAGCCGGACTGATTCGCTGCCGGGTGTTTTTCAGAATATGGTCAATTTTGACAAGCTGATGTTCAGTATCCGCCAGAAACTCATCCAGTTTGCCCAGCAACTGTTTGCGGTTGGCGTTATCCCGGTTGAGGCTCTTGAGCTGTACCAGCTGTCGTTCCAGCAGCTGTTTTTGCTCCAGTGCATGTTGGGTCAGTGGTAACAGCGCCTGATCGGCCCACTGCTCGGTATCCGTTTCTATGTGCTCATGGAGCGCAATCACTTCACGTACCAGTGTATTAAAATATCGTCGTATAACCAGGTGCTGTTCCGTTAGGACGGTACTGAGTCGCTTACCGAAGTGGTCTGCTTTGCTTCTGAAGACGTTAAGTTCTTTGAGGTAATTGGGTGCTTTTACAGGTTGGCGGATGAAAAGTGAGGGATTGCAACAGAAATAGCCTTTAGAAGACGATTGATTTGTATAGATCAAAACTTCTGAAGGATCAGACATGTCGGCAACCCCATC
>MUIA01000459.1 GCA_002084115.1 Oceanospirillales bacterium LUC14_002_19_P2
CCAGTCGCTTGATTACAGAACCCCTCAGGCAATTCACTTTGCATGAGGAACAATCAACCAACTACCAGGACTTAACTTAAATTTGTGGATTTACTGTCTTGATAGTGGGGTCCACTATAAAGTACTGGCTGCTCTAATAATATTATCCCGTTCTGTTTGGCTTACGGATTGATGACCTAGGTGATGAGGGGGCTGTAAAATAGCTCTGTACAACAACGCATTTAAATACTTTCTGTATCAATACAAATACGGTTAATCATTAACGCTTTCGACAATAAAACGTTGACAAGATTTTCCTGTTTTCTGACAAGATAATTATTATTATGGTGAGTTATTGATCAGAATTTCCCGGTGACTTTCTTTTTGAAGCGACTTTCTCTGTGAACAATGCTGTGAAAGAACACCAACAGCCAATACGCACAGAAAATAGCTAACACATACCAGCTGTCTGTCCCCAGCATGCTGAGAAGAATCAGGCTCAAAATAAATGAGAAACCTGCCAGCCAGCGTGCAAACCCCCGGAACACTTTCCAGCCAGCTGCCATGCTGAGCACATAGACCATGATGAAGTTGCCATTGGTGAACCGGATCAGGTCATCGAGAGGGAGCGCGAAAACAGCAGCCGCAACGGTGCTGATCACACTGACGATGATAACGGTGATCAGGGCGTTCGCGGGCACATCCCGGCCGGATGTCCGGTGCAGCAGGGCGGGCAGCCGCTCTTGCCGGGCCTGGGCCCAGACCAGTCGGGCAAAGCCCTGCTGGTAGATATTGATCGAGGCGAAGGAGGCCAGGTAACCCGCCACACCGGCAATATAACGGGCATTGTCGCCAAACAGCAGGTAGAGGATGGTGGGCATGGACGTCACTTCCTGCTCCGGCGAACCATAAGCGCCGAATTTAAGAACTGCTGCGGAATAGGCCCAGTAGACAATGCCGGACAACACAAAGCCGATAACCATCGCCCGGGGAAAATCCCGCTCCGGGCATTTGAATTCTTCCCCCATGTGGGCAAAGGCTTCGAGGCCGATAAAGCACCAGAAGATGACACCTATGGCTTCGCCGACGGCCACCAGTTCAAAGTCACCGGGAACACTGTCCTTTACTGTCAGCTCGCCGAAATACCAGATCGCCACGACCAGCGCCGCAATAATCAGGGCGATGGCAATTTGTACATTGCCGGAGATCTTGGCACCCAGCAGTCCAAGATAAAGAATCAGCATCAGGGTCAGCAGTTGTATTAACAGCTCGCCCATGGGCGTCAGGTCAAACATGGCGTACCAGAAGCCGGAAGCAATATGCAGCCCTGCCGGAATGGCAACCGGAATCACGCTGAGAAACAAGACTGCGGTCAGTTTATCCCAAGCCGGGCCATAAGCCCTGCCCACAAAGTAGGCGGCGCCACCGGCGTTCGGAAACTGCTGTCCAAGGCGGGCAAAGGTGAGGGCGACAGGAATGATCAGCAGGATCAGGATTGGCCAGGCCCACAGGGAGGTTTCGCCGGAGAGTGTGGCCGCTACAGACGGTACGACAAAAATACCCATACCCAGTAACGAGGTCGACATCAGACCGATGCCCTGTAGCAGGCCAATCTCTTTGCGGAGCTCATTCATGTCAGCAGGCGCTTTTGGCAATCACGTAGAGCAAGGGTAGCCATGATTTACCGAGGCGTATGGCTAAATGTTAGCCGTAAGCAAAGTCCTGAGTGGGCGGGATACGATCAGGCAGCCAGACAGTGCTGGCAAATGCCTTGCTGATACAGAAAGTGCATACCGGCTTCACAGCCAGCATGGTAATCCTGTGCCAGTGTTGTCTGGTTACGACTCAGCATCGGGGTCGCCAATTCAGTGGTTGGTGCGATTTCGATCACTTCAACACCTTGCGGCGGATGCTCAATAAATTCACAGGCCTGATTATAGCGTTGCTCCAACGTCATGATCATGTCTGCGACGGCAGGTTGGTGTCGCAACAACAACTGAGCCATATGCTCACGCCAGCTGCGGTGCTCACGGTAAGCGTGGCTGTGGGTGCGGATAACGATAATACGACTGGCACCCCGTAACCAGGCTTCACGAACGGGGATCGGGTCGGCAACACCGCCATCGACGTAGGGTTGTCCGTGCAGTATGACGGGGGTCCGATAAAGCCCTGGAATCGCACAGGATGCTTTCAGCAGTTGCTGCCAGCTAGAGGGGACAGCATGATGGTAGGTCGCTTCGCCTGCACTGGCATGGCTGGCGCCAATCAGAAACTCCCGATTGCCGAGTTGGCGGGCGGCTGTATCGATTTGTAAGGGGTTCTCCCGGTCAGTGGCTTCCCAGAGCCAGTCCAGGTCAATGGCATGACCGCCCCGGAGAAAACGACTCCAGTTGTAAAACTCCGGGCGCGTCGTGAAATCAGAAATCGTGTGATAGCCGTGACGGTATTGCCCGGCAATATAGGACGAGAGATTCAGAGCGCCGGCTGAACAGCCAATATACAAGTCAAACGGGTTGTAGTTATTCACCAGGAAGGCATCCAGAACGCCGGCCGTAAAAACACCACGCATACCGACACCCTCGGCAACCAGCGCGGTTTTACCCGCCATGTTGAAACGTAAATGTCTGGTAGTTTGTGGTGGCATCATGCATTCCTCCGCGAAAAACGAGCCAGATCCAGAACCCCTGTTATACCAATCGTATTTTCTAAGTCCTAAGCCTGATGCCAGCTATCCTTAGGCATCATCAACGAATTCTCTTTGAAACGATGTCTCGCCGACCACAGTTACCCGAAGGTTTTGAGAATA
>MUIA01000180.1 GCA_002084115.1 Oceanospirillales bacterium LUC14_002_19_P2
CGGAATAAACGCTCCCCCCTGATCCGGGGCCTGCAGCGATCAACCTTCCGAAGTGACTGCCGGGGCTTTCAACAGCCCCGATTTCCTCTTCTCTTTCAACCGGTAACTTTCACCCTTGATGTTCAGCGTAGTGGAATGGTGCAGCAACCGGTCCAGAATTGCGGTGGCGATGGCCTGGTCGCCAAACACTTCGCCCCAGTCGATGAAGCCCTTGTTGGAGGTCAGGGTCACGCTGCCTTTCTCATAGCGGCGGGTTACCAGCCGGAAGAACAGGCTGGCTTCCTCCGGTGTTAGGGGCAGGTAGCCGATTTCATCCAGCACCAGCAGCCTGGGGCAGGTCAGCAGCTGCATCTGACGCTCCAGCCGGTTTTCCTGCTGCGCCTTTTTCAGGGTGGTCATCAGTCGGTCCAGACTCATGAACAGCACCCGGTGTCCCGCTTCGGCAGCCTTGACCGCAAGGGCGATGGCCAAGTGAGTCTTGCCTACGCCGGGCGGTCCCAGCAGCACGACATTCTCGGCCCGTTCCACGAAGCCCAGTCCCGCCAGTTCCCGCACCACTTTGCGGTCGATGAAAGGCTGGAAGCTGAAATCGAACTGCTCCAGGGTTTTGAGCCAGGGAAGCCGCGCCTGCTTGATCCGTCCATCCAGTCCCTTCTGGTGACGGCCTGCCCATTCCGCCGAAAACACGGTTTCCAGAAATTCCCGGTAATTGAGTTCCTGCTTGCTGGCCTGTTCGCACAGGGTGTCAAGGGCATCCGGAAGATACTCAAGCTTCAGGCGCGTCATCAGTACTGCCAGGTGATCCATTACGCCACCTCCGCATAACAGCTGAGGTCTCGGGTTTCCACCTTAACCGTCTCATACAATGCCCGATGGTGGGTGGGCTCCAGAATCCATTGGTGACTGCCGTCGCTGAGTGTGTGGGAAGCAGCCAGCTGATCCTGCGAATCATAGACCCGCAGGGTATTATCAAGCCCGATGCGGATACTGACAGATTCGCCAGTCAAACGGGATGGCACACTGTAGCGGTTGGTACGGTCATCAATATAGGCGTCCGAAGGCACCCGTCGTTGTTCCCGGTAACTGGTATCGAAGCCGATGACTGGTAGAGGCTTCAGGCAGGATTTCTCCCGTGCAAAGCGATCCAGAACCCGTTATTTGACCGTGCCGTGAATGCGCTCATCCGCCACCTGTTGCATCCAGTCGACCAGCAGCTGATTCAGGTGCTCAAGGCTTTCGAAACCGGCATGGCGCGAGAAGAAGTTGTCCTTCACGTAATGCACCATCCGCTCGGTCTTTCCCTTGGTCTGAGGCCGGTAGGGTTTACAGGCGCGGGGTTTGAAGTGGTAATGGTGGGCCAGAGTCAGGAAGCCGTCGTTGAATGTTACCCGGCCATTGCCCGGATGCCTGAGCACCGCCGCTTTCTGGTTATCAACCAGCACCTCGGCGGGGTCGCCGCCAAACCAGTTGAAGCTCTGCACCAGGCTTTCATAGGTGTGCGCGGCATCATTGCTGAAGGAAGCCCAGACAAAGCAAAGACGGGAATAGCCCAGGGTGTTGTCGGAGATATAGACTTTTCGTTGTTCTCCGGCGACCTCAACCATCAGCTCGACCCGGTCATGTTGCAGCTGACGACCGGGTTCTGTCTCATAGCGCACAGTGGCCTTGCTCTGGCGGAGGGCTCGTTTGGGCTTGATGTAGTCACGGAGAATGGAGATTTTGCCTGTGTAGCCTATGGCCACGATCCGGTCGAAAATGACTACGGCGTTCCAGATATTGTTGGCCAGCATTGAATCTATTGCGGCCTTGAACGGGTCCAGCTTACCGGGTTTGTTGATGGTTCGTTTGCGAATGGATGGGGACGCTTCTTTCTTGAGCTGGCGTTGAACCGTCCTGACGGAACAGTTGACCTTGTTGGCAATGTCAGCCAGATAGCAGCCCTGCTGTCGTAACTGGTGGATCATAAAAAAGTCCTCTCGTCTGATCATGGCGCTGCTCCCTGCCTGGTATCAACAGGAGAAATATCGGCCACGAAGGGGTTAATCGGGAGGTCAAATCCAATCGCTGGAAGTTGGACATTTTATATCGGTGTTGACAACTTTAAAACATCTTCAGGAAACGCCCTGTGCGGACCCGCATGCAGGGTGTTGTGGGGGCTGAGGGCTAGAGACCCTCGGCTACCCGATTAGGTATCAATATCATTTTGGCCACTCTTTATATTTGGTTGGATAGATGGTAATTTCATCTCTCGCCCAAATATCTAATATAGCTTTGTGATAAATGTTGTCAGAACCATTGTTGCGATTCCGAAACTGGAGTAGCCACGTGTAAATATCTGCAAGCTGTAAGAATCGGCTTAAATGGGAATGCGTAAAATGAACCGAATCTACTAAGTTTTTGATGTTTCTGCCAAATTCGAAATTAGTTCCTTCAGATCGATACTCCGACAAACTCCGAGCATATCGTTCAGATACCCGGTCACTCTCTCGATCACCAATTAACATTCCTAGACAATCTTTAGCTTTACAAAGATCATTAGCTCTTTCGCACAGGAACATGAAAGCAACTTCGTCGGGAGTTTTATTTTTCCACAGTTTTTCTACATTTATTTTAATATCAATCAAATCCAACTCACGCATGGATAGTATCTTCATTAGCTTATCAACTCAAGTTACGCACAAGACTGAAAATACGGCATTATTGCCGGTATGAAACACGATCTGATTGAGCTGTACTCTGACTACCTTCTGTCCTCTTTTGGCAAAACAACCGCAACCGGTT
>MUIA01000041.1 GCA_002084115.1 Oceanospirillales bacterium LUC14_002_19_P2
TTTTTCTGCCGCGCTCAGGTAGTCCTCCGCGGAGAGTTTCTGTTCGTTATAGGATCTCGTCAGGATGACACCGATATCGGCCAGCTCGGCACTGGTCTCGGACGCATCAATGGCATCCAGTGCGGACTGGATATCACTGTACAGGCTAGACGTCGATTCTGCTGTTTCCTCATTACTTTGCTGCACAGCCTCGTTGGCTGTTTTGACCTTGGTGGCTGTTTGCTTTGTCGCTTGCTGTATCTGGCGCTGGCTACCGGTAAACGCTGAAGCCATGTTATCCAGGCTGGTGCGGATCTGTTTTGCATCTTCTGCGGTTTCCCGGGCAAACCCCGACATCACCTCGCGGGTAGCCTCACTGAAGTGGCGGGTTTTCTGGGCCAGTTTATCGGCGTCAAAAACCTCCAGTACATCGGCCACGCCCTGGGTAATCTGTGCCAAAGCCCCGCTGATAAAGGTTGCCGCGCCCTTTACCACCAGGGTAAAACTGTTGAAGAAAACGCTAATGGTATTGCCGATGATCCGAAAGGCACCAACAATGCCGCTGGCCTGTTCGGCAATACGGGTAAAGCCCTGTCGCACCCGTTCAACAAAGTCATCCAGGGTTATACCTTCAAAGGCCCCACGGATACCTTCTGCCATGGCGATAAAACTGTCTGATATCGCTTTGGCCAGCGCCTGCAGCCTGCCATCCTTGTCCAGCGTATCCAGTTTATTGCTGAGTGTGGCGAGGGCCGAGTTTACATAATCTAGCCAGCCGCTTTCAGCGACAGCGTTTTTGAACTCCTCCCAGCGATCCTTCAGGTTAGAGACATAACCGGACAGCAGTTGCATATTGGCAGCCGCCGCCCCTGACGACGACCGCCCAATTTCCGTAATCAATCCCCGAATGACATCGGTGCCCAGCTTGCCCTGTTCGGAGAGTTTGCGAAGTTCGGTGACATTACGGCCGGTGACATTAGCCAGCAGTTCCCACACGGGGACACCGGCCTCAATTAACTGCCGAAGTTCCTCCCCCTGCAATTTTTGTTTACCCCAAGCCTGTCCCAGCGCCAGACTGATACGCTGCAGTCGTTCATAACTGCCGCCCAGCTTGCTGTTTACGTCTACTAGCGCCTGCAAGGTACCATCCATAGGATCCAGGCCAAAGTTCTTCAGGGTAACAAACGCATCGGTAACCTGTTGCAACTGCAATGGCGTGTTGCGGGTGAACTCGCGGATCCAGTCAGTCGCCTCGCCTCCTACCTCAATGGAACCCATGATGGCGTTAAGCTGAATCCTCAGGCGCTCAAAACGATCCCCCGTTTCCAGAATACCGGTCAATGATCGCTTGAGGAGGTACAGACCCGAGGCCGCAGTGACCAGCCGCAGGAAGGACCCCGACAGGCGATGAATACTTTGCCGGGCATTGTCAGCGTCGGCTGCCGTTTGACGGAAACGATTCCGACGCAGCGTCTCACGGGTGGTGCGCGCCTTGCGGGAAACCGACTGGTAGGCATCGGCCGTCGCCTTGAGCTTTTGTTGCAGCGATGCCTGCTGGTCGGCCAGATTGCGATTCGAGAGTCCCTGCTTCTCAAGGGAGCGACGCAGCTCCGCCAGCTTGTTCCGCTGCTGTTCGTACTGATCATTGAGCGCGCTGACTGTTTTACGGGCTGAGGCCAGCTGCTGTTGCAGCCGTTTGGAAGGCTGTGCTGTCTTGCTGTAGGCACGGGCCAGTTCCACGACACGGTTTTGCGCTTCCCGATAGGTACGGTTACTGTCCCGTACCGTGGTGACCTGTTTGCGAAACGCCGTGAGTAAACGATCCTGATGCTCTAATGCTTTCAGTTCTGTTTTGAGGTCACGGGCACGGTCATCCAGCTCGCCCAGGGAGTCAGCCGATTTACGGATAACACCGGAGAGCAGATCCCGGGCCTTGAGGGTGAGCCGGATGGCCGAGTCGCGCAGGCTGGCCATATTATTGCGCCAGATCCAGCCGCATGAACGGACTCAGGCCGGCACCGCTAATGGTCGGGTCGGCCAAAATATCCATGGCCAACGGAATGCTGGCAAAGTCTTCCGAAATAAAGCCCAGGTTCTGAACCGGCGAGAATTTCACCCGATGCACCCGGATACTGAATGGCAAACCTTCCTGGGCATCATTAAGTCCTTCCATAAAGAGCGCAAACTCCTTACCCGACTCCACCAGAGCCTGTACCGCATTGGCGACAAGCGGCGTATAGGACACCGTAATACCTTGATCGTTGATGGCTCCGCCATCCAATACACGGATACCGGATTTGGCTAGTTCATAATCCACATTTTCGGTCAGCGGATTTGAAAGGCTGTCGTTGACCATGATGGTCTGGCTTAAGTCTGGTAACTTATCGAAAGGAATCAGTTCATCGGCAATGCCATGGCTGGCATGGGGTTCATCGGTCACCGCACCGGCACCAATCTCACTGACCGAAGCACGCAAGGCCAGGGCGATGTTCTGTGCCGTGAAATCATGAGCAGTGATGGAACCGGTAATACCAGAGATACGTGAGACCACATTCCGGTTGCCGCCACCGCCGAGATAGTTTTTCAGCTCCTTCTTTTCCTCTTCAAAGCTGAAGGTAAACTCACTGACATTGCCCACCGGCAATAACGGTGCAGACTGGTCGTAGGGCTGGATATGGATACTGCCGGCACCAATAAAACTGCGGTCAACCTGTGACATAAGCGAGTCCTTTGCTTGGTTTCTACTCGGGAGTAATCAGGGCGAGAGAACGGTATCCACCTGCAGACCAATGTCCGCAAACGACAGCCGTCCATGGGCCGGGGCGATATCAAACTGGGTTTCCGTCAGTTGGTGTTTGCGCGATGCAGGGCAAAGCCTGGTACCCGGTGCCAATTCCTGTCGGATCTCATGGCTGAGCTGCAGCAGCGATTCGGTAGATGCTTCACTGGTGCGAACCGCCAGACTGATCAGAAACTGCAGCTGGTAAAGCCCACGATGGCCACTGCGATTGAGTTCAGTAAGGGACTCCAGCTGCACCAGTATGGCCGGTACGTCAATGTCATCTTCAAGCCCCGTGGCGGGATACCCTGTTTTGACATTGCTGCAAACTGATTCCAGTCGGGCAATCAACGCTGCCAAAATCCGGCTTTCAGGAATAGGCTCGTCCATCAGCTGCCCTCAATATTGAACGCAAAGTTGAGCTCCTGCTGAAGCAACGTCGTGAATCGTTCAAGCAAGCGGGATTCCAATGCGGACAACAGATCACCGGCCTGCTCATAAACAGACAACGCCTGTTTCTCAATCGGGAGACCCATCCACATCACCTTGCCGGAACGTTGGGACAGCTGCTTTCGGTGCTGCCAGTGGGGTACCCGTTTGAACACCATCGCATGACTGCTGTTGACCGGCTGCAACATGAATGCGCCCTGCCAGAACCGGCGCCCGACTCTGACACCGGAGCGGGTTTGTCGGGGATTACCCAGGTAATGGGCAGGAATAGCGGAGAGCCCCACCCAGATCACTACCTGATAGCCGTTATTGCCACGCCGGCCCGGCGGTTCCAGCGTGACCTTCACCCGACCGAGGTTCTTGAGCAATGCCTGGCTCACGGATACCCGACGGCTAAGTTCACGGAACACCTGCCGTTCGGAAAAGCGTGAGAGTTTGGTCATGGTGCGTCGGATGGCGTGGTTGACCTTCTCCGGCGAATCATTGAGTTCGGCCGTCAACCGATGAAGGGTTTCATCCAGCTCAATGGTCAGCTGCATGAAGGTTCCAGGTGGTCAGGTAGCCGTCGTCATTGAGCCTGCGGTCCACACGCCAGCTTTCACTGCCGGAGATGACCTGATCACTTCTTTCCAGACGAATCTGCCGATCCAATGCAACTGTAGTCATTGACTGCATGACCGCCTCCAGACTGCCGACCGGTGTCACATTACGAGACAGGATTCCGGTGACTGACTCGCTGTTGCCATCCTTACGAAGGACCGTCAGGCTTTGCCCTAACGATGCCAGCACCGATTCTGTCATGGCAGAAAAGACATCTGTCATGACATCTTGCAGCGAATCACCGCCCGTGGCTTGAGACAAATAGGCAGCGGGTTGGACTGAGTGTGAATCTGAACCCCCTTCTCGAAGTCCATCACCCGTTGCTTGGCATAGCGCGGCAGCCCGATAGTGTTGACCGTTTCCACAAAGTCCGCCGAGGCAAACCAGGTACGAAAGATGCCCGTCCCCTCCGGGATCACATAGGCTTCATTGACCGGGATAAAAGGAATGCCATCGACCTGTCCGCGGTATTCCTCCCAGAAAATATCCCCGAAGTTAAAGCCCCCTTTCGGATCATTTCTGAGCAGCGCACTGTCCTGGTAGCGGTGATAGGCATCCTTGACGTAATCGTGAGCGAGCAGCCCATCGTAAAAATCCGCTCCACAAAAGGCCCGTAAGCCAGAATAAGGCTGGGCGCCCAATGCATCGTCTACCTTGCGACGGAGTTTGACGCACTGGATACGTACATCCGTGGTTGCATCACTGAACTTGTAGGTGTGAGTCTGCTGGGTCACGCCAAACTCGTGAAACAGGTCATAAATCACAGTGCTGCCATCAGCATCAAGAATCAGTCCCTTGAGCGCTCCCAACCGCAGATGCTCCAGGGTGACCTCATGGTTGGTATTCATATCGCTGAGACTTTGATTCACAACGGTTCGCACACCTTCAAGCGCAGACTCGGACCCGAAAGCACGCACATTGCGTACTTCATCGGCCAGAATGGTCGAGTCATAGGGAATGTGGGGAATCACAAAGCTGCGCACCTGTCGTTTACCACCCCGGGCCTGCAAAGCCGGCGCCCCTCGCTGACTGGTAGGCAACAGGTGCAGTTCACCGTTTTTCGACTCCACCATGGCCGAGGTGGTGTTAATACCGGATTCCGTAAACAGCCCCAATTCACCTATCCGCCCGGGTTTATAAGGCTGGTTGTTGATGGTCGCCGTCAGACTGGTAAGGCTGAAGGCATCATCATTGAAGATATCCAGTAAGCTCATACGGGTTCTCCATCCCGGACAAAGATATTCAGCGGCTTCAACTGCTCGATGCCGGCATTGATCTGCTCTTCACTGAGGTCCTGCCAGAGCAACAGGGTGCCATCCACTTCTGACAGCCGGGCAATCAGCACGCCCTCCCCCGGCTCATCACCGGTATCGACCCGGTCCAGCAGAACGCCGCCTGCCGTGGCAAAGGCATCCGCCGCCGCAGCATCCAATGCCAGGTACTGATCGCTAGCCGCATCCATGTAGACGACAGTACCTGGCAGCAATGTCTGGTTAGGCGCCAGCACCACCTTCTCGCGGCTGATGCTGTTGTTTCCTTCGGATACAAGAAACTCTCCGGTATGCACCGGTTCGGTCATCACAGGCATGGGCTGAGTCCTTTCAGGCAGGGGATGTCTGGTTCTGGTTACGATTGCGATAGACGGCAGCGGTATCAATCAAAGGTTTGATGGTGTTCTGCTGCTGATCCGGTGTCAGGGTATTGTTCAGCGTGGCATCACTGGCCGTCAGTTTCTCAAATAGTGATGCCCTCACTTCATCCACGGTATTGGCCGACTGGATAAACCCTGCGGCCAGATCAGGTACATGAGCCGCGGCACAAAGGGACTTGATGCTTTCGCAGTCCTGGAGCTTTTGTTTGACCTGCCCCGGATTTAACTGGTCACGAATACAACGCTCTG
>MUIA01000075.1 GCA_002084115.1 Oceanospirillales bacterium LUC14_002_19_P2
TAACTTGAGGGGGTAATCAAACGCATTATCTATAAAGCGTGTGGGTACAATGACCTGGATTACCTTTATCTGAAAATAAGACAGGAGGCTCTGAAATGATCCGCCAACCTGGAAAAGGGCCAGTTTTTGATTCACTATTCGTACCTCCCTTTGCGGGAAAGGAATCACAATACCGGCTTCTTGCAGGGCCTTGTAGAATGCAAGATTTGTCTGGTATTTCACCCGGTAATACTGTTGTGTGGGAGCCCAGTATCGGATTCCTAGTTCAATCGCGCTGTCACCAAAGGCATCAATACCAATTTGTATGCCCTGTTTTTGGTCAATATCAGGCTGGGTTGCTGCGGCTTTTTCGAGCACTGCAATCGCCTGCTCGGGGTCGGCCTGATAACTGATGCCTATTTTCGCTTCAACCAGCATGTTACCAAATGAATTGTGCAGCACTTCTCCCAGGATGTGTTTGTTGGGAATGCTGATTTCTTCGCCTTCTTCATTGGTCAGCGTGGTCTTGCCCAGGCTGATGGATTTCACCTGGCCGGTCACACCGAGAACGGAGATGGTATTCGTGACTACAAAGGGGCGGGTAACAATGATGGTGACGCCGGCTGCGTAGTTGGACCGCATCCCCTGCAACGCAAGTCCGGCGCCGAGAGAGACCGCACCGATGGCGGCTACCAACGGTGTAACGCTGATGCCCAGCTTACTCAGGGCAATAATGCCGATCAGGACAATAATCAGGATGCGAACGGCGCTGGCCACAAAGGTCGCCAGGGTAATATCGATATTGTGCTTCTTGAACAAGCCCAGCAGCAGGCGGGAAACTTTACTGGCGACCCAGAGCCCGATGCAGAAAATGATCAGGGCGCCCACGAGTTGGAAGCTGTATTTCACCAGGAACTCGGTGATCAACGTATAGACGTTTTGAAGCTGTTGAAGCTCCTGTTCAAGACCGGTTTGATTCATTGCCTGATTCCATGAGGTGTTATCTGCCATCGGATGAACGGGACGCACCGTCAATGGATGGCCTGTGATTTATGTGAACACAGTCAAATAGTATCCGGATCGTCAGGGAGTACAAGCGGGTTTGTCCCGGCGCGGATGGCCGGGACGGGAAGGATTACTCAGACAGACAGTCGGTAATCGTGCTGCCCACCTGGTGAAGATAGGCAGGATAGCCGTTGGCCGAAACGAGAATATTACCCGCCATGGGGTCGAGCACGGCCTCCCCCACATCCAGGCCTTCCGTCAGACGGTTGATATAGGCAGGTTTGAACTGGGGTTCGCGGAAGATGCAGGTATGCCCGGCGCGCTTGAGAGAATCCTTGAGTTTCATCAGGTGGCGAGCACCCGGTTGGCGATCCGGACTCAGTGCAAAGACATCTTTGACCGTGAGGCGGTAGTGGTCGGCAAAGTAGCCCCAGGCATCGTGGAAGACAAAGAAACCGTGTTGCCGGATGGCCGCCAGACTTTCGTTGTTGGCGAGATCGGTGGCTTTCACCTTGTCGATAAAGGACGTCAGATTTTCACGGTAACGCGGGGCATTCTGGGGATCGACGACCGCAAGGGTATCCGCCATAGTCTTACCCATGACAATGGCATTGGCCGGTGATAGCCAGACATGAGAGTCAACGGAGCCGTGGTGGTCATGGTCGTTGTGGTGATCATGGTGATGGTCTTCACCGCTCCATTCCCTGAGATGCATCCCCGGTGCGTCCATCAGTGCCACGATGCGTTGTCCGGTGGTGTTATTCTCAGCCACCTGGCCCAGCGGTTTTTCCAGGAAGGTTTCAAGCTCCGGTCCCAGCCAGAAAACAACGGAAGCGTCTGTCAGCCGGCGAATATCGGAGGGCTTCATGCTGTAGCTGTGGGGGGATAACCCGGGATCCAGTAGTACATCGGGTTCGCTGATGCCGTCAGTGATCGCTGCTGCAATCAATTGCAGTGGCTTGATGCTGGTGATGACGTTGACCGGTGGTGTTTTATTCACCGGCGCTGCTGCTTGTGTGGGCAGCGCAATAGGAATCAGGCAGGCAAACAACAGTAGAGCACGGAATAACGGCATAAAGGGATACTTCGCGAGTCGACAGGAATAATGGCAAAACCGTTATGTTATAACATTTACTGAATTGGGAAAATGGCTCCGTCCGAAACATAGGGAACAGGAAATGACAGCAGGGGCTCCCCTGCCAGTACCATAGGTATGACAGAGAAGACCCTGAGACCGCTTACTTCAGGTTGCGAGCAATATGCCGGAATACGGCAATACTTTCGGTTTCCATCGCTTCCGAGGAATTATTGTAGTCGCTGTAGGCTGAGGACTTGGCGATAACCACCCGGTGTTTAGGGTTAACGTAGATAAATTGACCGTAGATGCCGACGGCCAGGTAATCCCCTTCATCCGTCGTTTCTTCCGGTAACCACCACTGGTAGGCATAACCAAAACGCGAACCGGAGGCTGGATTTTTGCCGGGCATCAGGTGAGGAGCGTCCGGCGTCACAGAGGCCTTGATCCAGCTCTTCGGTAATAATTGTTCACCTTGCCAGTTCTTACCCTGATCAAGATACAGTTGTCCGAAACGGGCGTAATCGCGCAGCGTGCTGTTGAGGCCGCCGAAGGCCAGCTCGACACCATCGTCATCCGTCAGCCAGTAGACATCCGATTCCGCCCCCAGTCTCGACCAGAGTTTCTCTTCCATATAGTCGGAGAGGTTTTTCCCTGTTGCCCGCATGATCACCATGGCCACCACCTGGGTATCCATGCTGACGTAATGATTGTAGGTGCCGGGTTCACGGGCATTTTTCAGCGAGATGACAAAGTCATCAATACTGGTGCCCAGCGCCATGGTGCGGCCCATGCGGTTGATATCGGAATGGAAATCGCCGTAATCCTCATTGAACCCGACACCGGACGACATCTGCAGGACATCCTTGAGGCGTACATTGTTATACCCACTGGCTTTCAGCTCTGGCACGTAGTCGGTGACCGGATCTTCGACCTTTTTGATGGCGCCATCCTGCAGGGCAAATCCGGCCAGTGCTGATACGAAGGATTTGGCGACAGACCAGGAGATCGTCCGGCTGTTCTCGTCATTCCCGCGATAATATTCCTGGAAAACCATCTGGCCGTTTTTCAGAACAATCATTCCCGTGGTTTCGGTACGATCCAGCCAGTCCTCCAGATCACGTTGTTCGTTATTCAATTGATAATGGTCGGGCAGTGGCTGAGGTTGTTCTGGCAAGGTATAAACGTCGCCTGAGCGGGGAACATCCCGTGAGGCGAAGATAGTGCCCATGTTCCTGAAATTTTGCTGGATCACTTCCGGATCAAAAAGCGTCAGCACATGGTAGAAACGGTTGATTTCTGTATGGAAGCGAATGCCCACCCCGATTGTTATCAGGCAGACCAGCAACAGGATCAGGGTAAGTGCGCGTTTCATCATCGTCATTCTTGTTCTTCTTTCGTTTTATAGGTTGCCGGATGCAGTACGAGCAGGCTGACAGACATAGTAGCAAAGACTCTGACAGGTGTGGCATTCGAAACGTCTATGCGTAAAGTCGTAGAACAGTGAGTGTGCGCCAGTAAGTCAGCAAAGCATTTTGTCAACATGGGGCAATGTTATCTTAAGGAGCACATTTGATAGGCTATATTCATGGGTGTTTTAGCTGAGAACAGTAATACGTAAAATGGCATAACGGCTGACAAGGATTGTGGGGCTATGAAGCTGATTATCAGCGCAGACGATCTTGGAAGATCACAGGCGGTGACTGACAATATTTTTTCCTGTTTCAATGGGGTGTTGTCCAGTACCAGTATCATGGCTAATGGTGATGATTATGACCGTGCAATCGCGGTTTTTCGTCGCGATTTCATCCATCACAGGCTAAGCATTCATTTAAACCTTACAGAGGGGCGTGCCTGCTTGCCAGCTGAGGCTATTCCCAATCTTGTGGATGCTGATGGCTATTTTCGGCATTCTTTTTTCTCTTTGCTGGTTGCTTATTACAGAGGCAGTCCGGCAAAAAGGCGGGTGATAAGCGCCCAGGTTGAGTCGGAAATCAAGGCACAGATTGACAAGGTATGCAGGGAAATAGGCAATACCGCAGGTATCAATGTAGACGGCCATCAACACATTCATACCTTGCCCTTTGTCTTCCATGCGTTACTGAAGATAGGGAAGACGCTGCCGATTGACTATGTGCGTTTGCCAAGGGAAAAATTCTTTTTACTGTTTAATCGATCCACAATGTTTAATTACCTGGGGCCTAACCTGATCAAACATGTGTTGCTGAACTTCTTGTCTTCCCGTTGCGCCAGGTTCCTCAGGCAACACTCAATTGCCTGTAACGACTATTTTATTGGCGTGCTATTTACGGGCAATATGTCGCTAGCGAGCATCAAAAAGGCGATCGCGGCTATTAAAGATGATAACGATAATATGACCGTTGAAATTCTTCTTCATCCCGGGGGAAGTCGGGAAGATGAAGCGACCTACTGGAAAAAACATCCTGGTTTCAGGGCTTATTATTTATCAGACAACCGCGAGAAAGAGAGAGCGCTTTTACAAAGTGGGGAACTGTCTGACCTGACGGACGCATACACAGCCCCTGAGCGGTAGGTGCAGTGTTATCAGTAAAGTAAGAAAGGATCGGAACAATAAGCTTGGATAAATCACAGTGTATGAACATTTTTGTGATCATTGACGAGACCAGTTTTTATCATCCGCAATTTCTGGCTGATTTTCTGGATAAGACAAACGATCAGGTTGTTGGTGTTGGCGTAGTGACGAAAATACCTGAAAAGCACAATATTGAGCGTTACATGGTGAGAAACTGGCGATATCTAACCATCCCTGAAATCGCCAGGCTGGGGATAAGAAAGTACTTTTACAAAGCCTGTGATGTCTTTCAGCAATTCGTACACAATAAAACGCACTGGTGTTCAGTAAGATCGGTATGTAAAGACTTTGATCTTGACTGGTTTGAAATACATAACGATATCAACCAGAAATGCTATTTGGTACGTATTGCAGAAGCAAAACCGGATATTATCATCAGTTCCTGTTCCCTTATTTTTGGAGAGGCATTGCTTTCGCTGCCCTCGATAGCTTGTATCAACAGGCATTCTGCACTGTTACCGGCCTATAAAGGGCTATGGCCCGTTTTTCAGGCCGTTAGAAATGGCGAAGAATATACCGGCGTATCCATTCATACGATGGAAAGAACGATTGATACAGGTAAGGTGCTCAGTTTCAGGAAAGTACCGATTACCACGAATACCAGTGTAAGCACGCTTTATTCGCGTTGTTTCGAGGTGAGTACAGACGCCTTGCTGGAGGCGTTGGATAACATCCGGAATGATCACTGGCAAGGGGATGCGACAGGCCAGAGACCCTCTTATTTTTCGTTTCCGACAGCAGAACAATGGGCTCAATTCAGAAAAAGAGGAGGACGCTTTATTTAGTGTGAATCAATAGAAATCAGATACTGCGAAACCTTGTTACTACCAACCTGTCAATAATGACCAGTCCTACAGTTCAATAACCTGTCAGTTGCGCGTGCTGACTCACTCAAGTTACGCAGTAACGAATAACCTTAGCTGCTCGAATGTTGCCCGCAGAGCGGTCATGTAAATCTTCGCCCTGAGCTGAAAATGATTGACCTTCAGTTTCAGGGAGAGGGTTTCCAACC
>MUIA01000142.1 GCA_002084115.1 Oceanospirillales bacterium LUC14_002_19_P2
TGGAAACCCTCTCCCTGAAACTGAAGGTCAATCATTTTCAGCTCAGGGCGAAGATTTACATGACCGCTCTGCGGGCATCATTCGAGCAGCTAAGGTTATTCGTTACTGCGTAACTTGAGTGATCATTATTGGAAGAAATAAAGTAGACATCGACATTTTCTCAGAAGTTGACAATGCCCCACTGCTTTTCAAAGAGCCACTGACAGAAAAGCTGAAGTATGTTGGCCATGGTGATGAAAGCGAAAAAATATTCGAATACCGGCTAAGAGCAATCAATAAATCTTAATCATGCCACCTTCGAGATAAAACATTGATATATCTTATAATATGTTATGCGGCCAATTGGCTTAGTGACAATATAAAATTTTCATGTGTCAACAAACGCATTTATAAAATATAACGATGAGTGTCGTAGGCAACATAATTCTCTGTAACATAACCATTATAGTTGGGACATTCGGCCACATCCGCTTGACACTCTTGCTCAACGTTTCCTGCGTCTAATTGCTAACAGTGCAAAAAGTGGAGGACGCTTTTGACGTAGGTCAACTGAGTTTTCAACAATTCTGACTATTATCTCCCGCCTGCAGCCAGCCTGCCCCGTTGCCCGACGATCCGATGCACCTCCCCATCTGGACCGCCTGACCGGCTGCAGTGACAGAGACCAAGGTTCGCCCGTGCAGCAGGTATCAGGCCGATATTCGCTCTTGAATATCCCGGCTGAGCCGTATTGATCTACACAGGGTAATGGTTAATGAGTAACACTGAGGGCTCTCAGGACAAGGTGTCATGGGGCGGCTACGTCGCACTGGCATTCGCTGTCGTATTCTTTTCCGGATTGATGAAATCCAACGAGTGGTGGGGAGTCTTCGACTTCACAACCCTGAACGGGTCTTTTGGCAAACTGGTGTCGGGCGTTTCTGAAAATGCAGAAGGTGTTGTCACCGCCGCCGGCTCCACTTTCCGCGGCGCAGGCGGCAGTGGGGCCCGGGATGGCTTCATGTTTGCCCTGAGCCTCGTACCGACTGTCATGTTCGCACTGGCTATGGTCAATATCCTTGAGCACTACGGCGCCCTGAAAGCCGCCCGTCGTCTGATGACGCCGCTGCTCAAGCCGCTGATGGGCATTCCCGGCAATACTGGCCTGGCACTGATCGCCAGCCTCCAGAGTACCGACGCCGGCGCGTCCATGACCAAGTCCCTGATCGATAACAAGGACCTGACCGCCAAAGAAGCCGATGTATTCACTGCCTTCCAGTTCTCGGCAGGTGCAATGATTGTCAACTTCTTCAGTTCAGGCGCCATCCTGTTCACCCTGACAGACGCGAATGGTGAACTGGCAGTACCTGCCTCTATCGGCCTCTGCTTCATGGTCATGCTGGTCTTCAAGATCATTGGCGCCAACCTGATGCGACTGTATATCACCCTGACCGAAGGCAAGAAGAAACCCACTGACCACACCAATATCAAGGGAGACGTCGCTCATGGCTGAACAGGCTAAAAAACCGATGATTACTGACGTCTTCGTTGAAGGCGCGCGCAAGGGCTGGGGCATTGCCACGTCCAGCACCATTCCCAACATCATGATGGCCTTTGTTATCATCAAGGCTCTGAATGTCACCAGCGCGATGGAACTGATGGGCGCCCTGTTCGGCCCTGTCATGGCGCTGGTGGGACTGCCCGGGGAAGCGGCTGCCGTGCTGATGGGCGCCTTTATGTCTATGGGCGGCGGGATTGGCGTGGCCGTCGGCCTGTTTTCCGATGGCATCCTGAATGGTACCCATCTGGCTATCCTTGCGCCAGCGATCTACCTGATGGGCTCACTGATTCAGTATGCAGGCCGGATTCTTGGCGTTATCGGCACGGACGCACGCCGCTTTCCCATCCTCTTTGCCATCTGCTTGATTAATGCATTCTTATCTATGTTCGTTATGAACATTCTAGTGTGAATAACCAAAAGACTTGCAGCAAGGGGCAATAAGCCCCTTACCCCCTCAAATGATCCCCACTGTTGACTAATAAAGCGAACTTCCAGTCCTGATCAGGGTCTATATGGATATTGATTAATCGATTGTTAGACCTAGTAACAGGGGAATAGTAATGGCAAGCCCACTCCCTATTGATAACATAACCAGCCAAGCAATGCCTCAATCTCAACCGACAATCGGGACGGTAAAAAAAAAGCGCTCTTGGTGTAGACGGACCGTTGCTGTTATTTCGACACCACTCGTTCATTTAATACTCAATATATTCCTGGGAGCCGTGAAAGGGCTCGAACGTGCTGCAACAGAACCGGCGGAATTACTGATGGAATATGGACAAAAACTCGGAGCTAAAAACAGCTATAGAAGCAAAATATTTGGGGCCTTGGGTTTTTTTGTCGGCTTTATTGTGGGTATTGTTGCAGCCCCCATAGGATTGCTGTTTGGCTTAGCCTACGGCATTGGTCGTAGTGTTTATAAAATGCCATCGGCATGCCAGAAAAGTTACTTTCACGGTTTCTCATATGCAGTGAATGATACCTTCAAACATTTCAGTATTTCAGGATACAAAGTCGCCATCATCGCCGCTGTCACCTCCCTACTACTGGCTTCCTCTTTCATTGGCATAGCGGGGCTCATTGGCGGAGCCGCATTGGCAGGCCTTATCGTAATCATCGAAGTGCCCGCCTATCTTTCCAGCCTTACGACACTCGCATACACCTACTCAGACAAAAGTACATCTATACCGATTAGCACCCCACAGAGCGGATCTTATAAAGCCGCTCATATCAACACAACCCTGGGCTCAACTGGCGCGGCTGACCCCCTTCAATCAGACAGATAGCCAAAAAGCGTACCTATCGTCAATAATCCGACCTTTTATCAAGACATTAAAAGATGCTGACGCCAATTTCTGGTTAAAAATGTCATTGACCTGTACCCGCCCACTCACTTCCGCATATGGAAGTGTAACGCTGGTCTATGATTGATGTAGTTATTGATGATCTGTTTCCTGGCAGCTCAACATGCCTGGAAGCGAAGCTGTACAGGGATGTATGTATGTTCTGGAAAACGCTTCTCCCCCTATTACTGGTCATTTCACTGGCTGCCCATTCTGATGACCAAAACCCCGAGTACCCTTACCAGTATCACGCCGAATATTCAGCGGCAGCCCACCGCATTGATGATTATGGTAATCTCTGCCTGCATAACATTTCTCTGAGCAACACAGTCTGTCGCTACTTTCGAGACGAGTACAGCACTATGCTGGAACGGCTCGATGCCATGCCGGATCACCTGATACAGGATTTCAGTGATCCTCTGGTGGAATGGAAAAACCTCTACGGAGCCCTTCAGAACATCCCTTCAGAGTGAGTCTTACCACATAAGGCAAATGCTCAAGCCAAGACTCCCTATTACCCTACGGTATTACTGAAATCTGTAGCCATTTCTACCAATCCGACCCGATTCTGGAATGTAATACGATACAAGGCTCGCCAGTCTTCAGGTGTTTCGTTGATCCAGATCATGCGTTGACCAGAAACAGAGCCTCT
Source organism: Oceanospirillales bacterium LUC14_002_19_P2 (assembly GCA_002084115.1). Lineage (GTDB taxonomy): Bacteria > Pseudomonadota > Gammaproteobacteria > Pseudomonadales > Endozoicomonadaceae > Kistimonas. Next base: position 3,536 of record MUIA01000142.1, read on the forward strand.
AGACTGCCTCCCTGAATGTAATAGACCGGAAACACCATGACTGAAGTAAACACCACCGCCTGCAACTGCATGGATATCGGCACCCTGATCCAGGAAGAAGATACCGCCACGGAACTGACCATCAAAGCCGGCAGCCAGCAAGAGGCGGAGGCTAAGCTGGTCAAGCTGCAGGAGCTGGCACAGAGTATTGAAAGCGACCCCTGCACCGTCAGCACCCACATCACCCAAGCTGACCTGGAAACCTGCATTCAGGCACGCTTTGATTTTGTCTGTGCTGCAGAGAAGTTGATCTTCGATATGCGGGCTGCCGCTTACCTCTGATCATTGACATTGTCTTTGTCAAGACCATACTGCCGCATGACATAAGCGGCAGTATGATTTGATAACACCGTTAGCGAACGCCGGAAGCGGCCTTCGGATTGCGGGTTTTCTTTCGTACTACTGGCGCAATACGCTTACCCTGCAAGCGTTTCATTCGCACTGTCTCTTCGCGACTGCTGTTGACATTCACGGGAACCGAATCCAATCCTACCAATGCCGCAAGTGCATCGACTGTCGCCTGATCCAGTTCTGCCCACTGCCCCTGCTTCAGGTGATCGGGAATAATGACACTGCCATAGCGTACGCGCTTCAACCGGTTAACCGCCAGCTCCTGGGATTCCCACAACCGACGCACCTCCCGGTTACGTCCTTCCAGCAGGCAGACATGAAACCAGTGATTTCTGCCCTCGCCCCCACTGTCGACAATGTCAGTGAATCGGGCCAGGCCATCTTCCAGCTCTACCCCGCGAAACATATTACTGATTTTGTCCTGAGTGATATCTCCGAATACACGCACGGCATATTCGCGCTCAATCTCGTGAGAAGGATGCATCAGGCGATTAGCCAGTTCGCCATCCGTTGTGAACAGCAGTAAACCAGACGTATTAATGTCCAACCGGCCAACATTGATCCAACGCTCGCCTTTCAGCTTGGGTAAACGATCAAACACCGTCGGACGATCATCCGTTCCCTGGCGCGTGCACACCTCGCCTTCCGGTTTGTTATAAGCCAATAAACGACGCGTTTGCGTCGTCTGGCATTTCACCAGACGGCCATCCACACGGATATCTTCCGCACCCGATACACGCACACCCAGCGTCGCCTTATCACCATTGACGGTGACGCGGCCATTCGCTATCCAGCCTTCAATTTCACGCCGCGAACCCAGACCCTGGCGAGCCAGCAACTTCTGCAGGCGCTCACCTTCAACCGGTGACTCGATCTCTTTAATATCTGTCATAATCTTTACTGCTATCAAAAACAAGACCGGGGTTCCGGCATCAGGCCGAAAACCCCGGTCATTTTTTTTCATGGTTAATCGGTGTCAGTCCCGCAGATCAGCAATGGAAGAAGAGTCTTCTTCATCCTGCTCTGCCTCATCAGATGACTGAATTTCGTCACCGCTGTCGTGTGTATCATAGGTTATCTGAACACGAACTGCGTCATCGGTTTCAATCCCTTCAGCATCGTCACGCACATCATCCTGATCGCGGGGATCAAAATCGGTAAAGGTGGTCTTCAGGCCATCTTCAAGATCATCCAGCTCGGCAAATAACCACTCAACGTTTTGCTCGCTTTCTTCCTGAAACTGCTGCGCCACTGCCACCAACGACTCGGGCTTACTGGCCTGCTCAGTACTGACGGATTCTTCAGAGTTACCGTCGTTGTCCGTATCCAGCCCCTGCAAAGCCTGCTGTGCAGTCTCAGGCAATGCGGCAACATCCCCCTCCAGCGAGGCGGCCATTTCATCCAGGTTGCGGATCTCACTGAGCGGCGGTAATTCATCAAGATTCTGCAGATTGAAGTAATCCAGAAACTGCCGTGTCGTTGCAAACATCGCTGGCCGGCCAGGCACATCGCGATGGCCCACAATACGCACCCAGTCCCGTTCCTGCAAGGTACGCATGATATTGGAACTGACACTGACACCGCGGATATCTTCGATTTCACCCCGGGTAATCGGCTGCCGATAGGCAACCAGCGCCAGGGTTTCCAGCATCGCCCGGGTGTAACGCTGAGGTTTTTCTTCCCAAAGACGCCCCACCCAGGGGCTCAATTCCTGTCGTACCTGAAAGCGCCAGCCACTGGCAATTTCCTTCAGTTCAAACCCGCGCCCTTCGCAGTCGGCAGCAATATATTCCAACGCCGCCTTGAGAGTGGGCTTATCCGGACGCTTATGCTCATCAAACAAATGGGCAAGCTGCTCCAGATTCATAGATTTGCCCGCCGCCAGCAGGGCGCCTTCCAGAATCAGTTTTACCGATGGCTCTTCGTTACTCATTCCGTGCGTACCTTGACATGAATGGGACCAAAGGGCTCGGTCTGAACCAGCTCGACCAGAGATTCTTTTATTAATTCCATAATAGCCAGAAATGTCACAACCACACCCAATCGCCCTTCTGACACGGTGAACAGGGCGACAAACGGGGTAAAACCATCCGAACGCAGCTGACTTAATACCTGGGCCATCCGCTCGCGAGTGGAGAGTGCTTCACGCTCAATATGATGGTCTTCAAACAGGTCAGCCCGACCCAGCACTTCTGATAACGCCAGCAAGACTTCACGAAGGTCTACATCCGGATGAATCTTCTGCGCCTCCAGCTTGGGCGGCTCGGCACTGGCCAGATAAAAATCCCGCCCCTGACGCGGGAGACTGTCCAGATCTTCCGCGGCAACCTTGAAGCGTTCATATTCCTGCAGACGACGAATCAATTCAGCCCGGGGATCCTCTTCCTCATCGTCCACCTCTGTCTGTCGAGGCAACAGCATACGGGATTTGATTTCCGCCAACGTCGCCGCCATCACCAGGTATTCTGCCGCCAGTTCAAACTGGCTCGCCTGCATCAATTCCACATAACTCATGTACTGCCGGGTAATATCCGCCACCGGCATTTCCAGAATATCGACATTGTTACGTTTGATCAGGTAGAGCAGAAGATCCAGTGGTCCCTCAAAGGCTTCCAGAAAGACTTCCAGGGCTTCCGGCGGGATATACAGATCATCAGGTAGCTTGCTGAGAACTTCGCCACGGAAGACCGCCAGGCGCACACTCTGCTCAAGGGCACCTTCTACCGTTTCGGCTGGCGTTTCCGTCACAGGCTCATCCGGTGTCGCCGATTGATCGATAATGTCCGCATCCATACTCATATCCTAACGGTAAGCCAATCCCATAGCCTCGCGTACATCCTTGAGGGTATCCTGCGCTTCATCACGGGCGCGCTCATTCCCTTCAGCAATAATGCCCTGCACTTCATCCAGGTTGTCTTCCAGATCCGCAACCCTCAGGCGAATCGGCTCGACCTCACTGATCACCTGTTCAATGACCGGCTGTTTGCAGTCAACACAACCAATCCCTGCATTACGGCAACCGGACTGTACCCACTCACGGGTCTTCTCATCAGAATAGGCTTTATGAAAATTCCATACCGGACAATGTTCCGGTTCACCCGGATCATTGCGACGAACCCGGGCGGGATCAGTCGGCATACGGCGAATTTTTTCCGCCACCGTATCACTGTTATCGCGAAGACCAATGGTATTACCCAGGGACTTCGACATTTTCTGACCATCCAGTCCCGGCATCTTCGCCATGGGCGTCAGCAGGGCGTGCGCCTCAGGCAGAATCATCTTGCCGGTTCCTTCAAGATAACCCAGCAGGCGCTCCTGGTCACCCAACGTGATATTTTGCTGCTCTTTCAACAATGCCTGTGCGGTTTCCAAGGCCTCATGGTCGCCGCTTTCAAGATACGCCTTGCGAAGATTGCGATACATTTTCCCCTGCTTGCGCCCCATCTTGCCGATGGCCTGCTCAGCGATGGTTTCAAAACCCGGCTCCCGACCATAAAGATGATTAAAACGGCGGGCAATTTCCCGGGTAATTTCAACATGGGCTTCTTGGTCGGCGCCAACCGGCACCAGCCCGGCGCGATAGATGAGAATATCCGCACTCTGCAGCAATGGATATCCCAGAAAGCCATAAGTCGAGAGATCCCGTTCCTTCAGTTTTTCCTGCTGATCTTTATAACTGGGTACACGCTCCAGCCATGACAAGGGTGTCATCATGGATAACAGCAGGTGCAGCTCAGCATGTTCCGGCACCTCAGACTGAACAAACAGGGTTGCCTGTCCCGGATTGATACCCACAGCCAACCAGTCCACCACCATTTCCAGGACATGGCTCTCGATATCACCAGGATTGTCATAATGCGTCGTCAATGCGTGCCAGTCTGCCACAAAAAAGAAGCAGTCATACTGGTGCTGAAGCGTCAGCCAGTTTTTCAACACACCGTGATAATGACCGAGGTGCAGCTGTCCGGTCGGCCGCATGCCTGATAATACCCGCGAACCGGGGTCTGTGGCGCTCAAGAGGATCTCCAGGAAGTCCGTTTTTTTTCAGTCAGTTCTAATAACGTCAGAGTGTATCCGGTTTTGAAAGTTCCGGGTATGCCGGAACGCCGCAGAACAGAGAATCAGTCCACCAGTTCTGTTGTATCTTCCTTGCCATGGCGCAGAATCTCCGGCGTCTCCTCCACGAGGCTGACCACACTGGTCGCTTCCATGCCGCAAAAGCCGCCATCAATAACCAGGTCAACCTGATGCTCCAGCACCTGCCGGATTTCATAGGGGTCAATAATGGGATAATCATCCCCCGGCAGGATCAGTGTGGTGCTGACCAGCGGCTCCCCCAACTCAGCCAGCAATGCCTGAGCAATGGCACTGTCCGGCACCCGGATACCAATGGTTCGGCGCTTGGGATGCAATACCAGCCTCGGCACCTGGCTGGTCGCCTTCAGGATAAAAGTCCAGGCCCCCGGGGTCTTGCTTTTCAGGAAGCGGTACGCGCTGTTTTCCACCTTGGCATAGTTCGCCAATTCGGACAGGTCCCGGCAGACCAGCGTAAAGTTATGTCGCTCCGACAGCTGCCGGATGCGACGAATACGTTCAATGGCTTTTTTTTCCCCGATACGGCAACCCAGGGCATAGGCGGAATCGGTGGGGTACACAATGACGCCACCGGAGCGCACGATATCAACGGCCGGACGAATCAGGCGTGCCTGGGGGTTGTCTGGGTGAATCTGAAAAAACTGGCTCACGGCTAGACTTCAATCAGTGGAAGGAGAACCGCGATTATATGCTAACTCAGGAGGCAACCGGTAAGACTCTGTCATCAAAAAGTTCCCAGACCGGCTGACAGCACTCAGGAATCGGCCCCAGTCGGCCCAGCTCAATCCGGTCTGACCAAGGTCCATGAAAGTCGCTGCCAAGCGAAGCTGCCAAATGGTATTTACCACATAACTGAGCAAGTTTGTCACGCTCACCCCATGGCTGCAGACAACCGACCACTTCTATGGCAAGACCACCCGCCCTGGCAAAATCTTCAACCAGCGCCTGTAGTTTCATCCCGCTCAGCTTGTACTTTCCTGGATGCGCCAGTACCGGCACGCCGCCCCAGCTGCGAATCCAGCCCACCACCGTTGTGATATGGGGCCAGTGTGATTTTGCGTTACCCATATGCTTGTTCCCAAGGTATTTCTTGAACGCGGCCTCGCGGTGAGGAACGAGTCCTTCCTGCACCAACCAGTCAGCAAAATGGGGGCGGCCAATTTGCAGCGTATCAGGACCAGGCACAAAATCGGTCCCGGTAGCCAGCTGGGCGTCTCTGGCCAATGTCATTGCGCCGGTCAGGATCTGATCCGCCGTAATTCCCGGCAGCCGTTTAGCCACCTTGTCGGCAATTCGCTCACAACGCTGCCAGCGAGCCTGATGCTGACGCATCAGACATTCATCAACGCCGGGTTCGGAGAGCTGAAACCCCAGGCCAACCACATGAATTTCCAGGTTTCCCCAGAGACAGGACAGCTCCGTACCCGCAACCAGGGTCAAGCCGGGGTCCTCATTCAGAGACTGCAGATGCCTGACACCGGCCACAGTGTCATGATCCGTCACTGCCAGCAGATCCACCCCCTGTTCCCGGGCGCGAGCCAGCAGTTGCCCCGGTGAAAGCACACCGTCCGAGGCAGTAGTATGACAATGCAGGTCAGCACGACTATACATCAGTGTTCTTTATCCTGACGAAGACACCCAGTAAACTAGATCTTTTGATCCAACCTTGCCGTTACAAGTTCAACAACGTAGCAGCAATGCATGGTAACAGACCTGAAACAGGACGAGCCAATTCACCTATGAAGCAGTTTATCGATTTCCTGCCATTGCTGATTTTTTTCATTGTCTACAAGATTGATCCCCGCCCCGTCAGCCTCGCGGGCCATGAGTTTGAGTTCGGAGGGATCTTCAGCGCCACCATGGTGCTGATTGTTGCCACGGTCATTGTTTATGGCTTGCTCTACCTGAAGCAGAAAAGCTTGGAAAAGAGCCAGCTGATCACACTCGTTGCCGTTCTGCTGTTTGGCTCGCTGACCTTGGCGTTCCATGAAGAAGCCTACCTGAAATGGAAAGCGCCCATCGTGAACTGGATATTCGGCCTGGCGTTCCTGGCCAGCCAGTTCATTGGCCAGAAGCCGCTGATCCGACGCATGCTGGACCATGCCATGAGCCTGCCCGATGCCATCTGGACACGCCTCAACACCAGCTGGGCCATATTCTTCATTCTGCTGGGGGCAGCGAACCTCTATGTGGCCTTTACCTTCGAGACTATCTGGGTGGATTTCAAGGTCTTCGGCAGTCTCGGCCTGACGTTTGCCTTTGTGATCATCCAGTTCCTCTTTTTGGCTCGCTATATCAAACAAGAAGACACGGATAAAACCACCTGACACAAACGCCCCCTTCCAGAACAACGGAAGCGGCTGCCCTGTGTTAACCGGAGTACACGATGTATTACGCCATTATCAGTGAAGATATTGAAAACAGCCTGCCGCTGCGCAAAACTGCAAGGCCGGCCCACCTTGCCCGGTTGGAAGCCCTACGCGCTGAAGGCCGCCTGCTGACGGGAGGGCCACACCCTGCCATTGATGCGGAGGATTCGGGCAATGCCGGCTTCACCGGTAGCCTGGTCATCGCTGAGTTCGACAGCTTAGAGACCGCACAGGCCTGGGCTGACGATGACCCTTATATTGAAGCAGGTGTGTACGCACATGTGACCGTAAAGCCGTTTAAGGTCGTTTTGTAAGCCACTGCAGCAACAAAACCACAACACGAATTATCGCTATCGACGTGTTGTGGTTTTACTGCCTAGATTTATGTCATAGTTCCAACTTTTGGCAGCCCGATAGAGAGCACAGCCTTGAAAAGACTGATTCCTTTTTTAATGGCCATCATGACCTCAAGCGTCGTTCAGGCCGAAACCCGCTATATCTCAGATACCCTGTATGTCCCCCTTCGGGCCGGTCCCGGAAACGAGTACCGGATTCTTCACCGTGGTCTAAAAACCGGTACGGCATTGGAAGTCCTCGAAGAAACGAGCGCTGACAACGGTGAAGAGTATGCCAAAGTGCGTACTCGATCCGGCAACGAAGGCTATATCCCTGTTCAATACCTGCTGAAAGAAGAACCCGCCAAAGAACAGCTGGAGCGAGCTCAGAAAGAAAACGGTAAACTGGTGTCACAAAACAGCGAGTACCATAAGCAGCTTGGCGCGTTTGAAACCAGCAACAGGGAGCTGACGGACAAGCTCAACAGCAGCACCCAGAAAATCCGTAAGCTGGAACAGGAACTGACCCGTATTCGGGAAGTCTCCTCCAACAGCCTGAAAATCGACAGCCGTAACAAGACACTGGTCGTGAACAACGAGCAGTTGAAAGCACAACTCAATACCTTGCAGGTGGAAAACCAGCAGATCTCAGACAGTACACAGCAACGCTGGTATCTCTATGGCGCCCTGACTCTGCTGATCGGTGTTCTGCTTGGCTTGTTTGGGCCATTACTGAAACCTAAAAAGAAATCCAGCTGGATCTGATACAGCTAGGCATATGGGCTGGCTCATCCAGCCCATTAAAAACCCTAATGAGCCCAATAGGGTGGATTAACTTAAACAGATAAATAATAACAATTATCATTTAACCAATCCCTGAATAACGAGATTGGCCCCATGACCAAGACCCTCACATTTGCTGTCATCCATTTTTTTATTGGTTTCACTATTGTCTATCTTCTGACTGGAAGCCTTGCCATTGGCGGACTCGTCGCATTGATCGAACCGGCTTGTAATACCGTAGCCTATTTTTTCCATGAAAAGATCTGGGATCATTTCAGGTTAAAAAGAGCAAAGGATACGCACACAGGCCCCTATCCCAACGCAGTGCAGGCATAATAATTATCAAAAGCTGGATTGGATTGAATTATCGCATCTGGACAAGAGACTGTTTGATCGAGATTCCTATCCTGTTTCACCAACACTATAACATGCCAGCTAGCGTGACGATGCTAGGGGCAACCTGAAAGGATTAAACACTACGTCATTGCCTCTTCCACAATGACGCAAGCTTTATTCTACGTTGTTATTTATCGCTATGCCCAAGATCTCGTTGAGGATTCACATAATCCCTGACACGCTGCTTTAACACTTTTGCTTCGGGAAAGCCACCATCTGCTTTCCGTTCCCAAACCACGTGGCCATCCACATCAATCAGGAAAACACCACCGGTACCGGGAATTAAACGGACTTCACCCAAATCAGTAGTAAACGTGCTCAACAGCTCCTGCGCCAGCCAGGCGGAACGCAACAACCACTGGCACTGAGAACAGTATTGAATACTGACAACCGGACGCTGCATCCTACCCCACCCCTACGATCACTGTTTGACTTCAAGCCTTATGGCCGAGAATGGTTGCGATCAGGATTCGCTGCCACCCTTGCGGATGTAATAGTAAAACCTTTTATCCCGCGCTTCATTGCTAATCAATTCATGCGACAGGAAAGCACAGAACTTGGGAATATCCCGTTGGGTTGACGGGTCGGTGGCAATCACTTCAACCACGTCCCCTTCGTTCATATCCCGCACCTTGCCATGCAGCATCATGACCGGCTCCGGGCAGGTCAGGCCGGTGGTATCCAGAACATGGTCAATCACCAGGTCAGTCGGGGCAATGCTTGATTCAGTCATTCGTATCCATTAACACAACTACTACTGTCATTAGGCGGTCACAGTAGCGCGACACACTGAGTGTGCAGTCAATTTTGAAACACCGGTGCATAGATGAACCGGTCATACTAAGATAAAAATACAGGTTATCAGTCCGTACAGAAACAGGGATAGCGGCTCATGATCAAAGTCATTATTGATCGCACCATCGCCGAAGGATTCGGCCCCCATTACGACGACATACTCCAGCAGTCGACCTCGCTGGTCGAAAAAGCACCGGGGTTTCTCGGCTGCGAGTCACTGAAAGACTGCAACAATCCCAACCACCGGGTCACCTTCAGCCTCTGGGACAACGAACATACCTGGCGTCAATGGCTTAAATCCGAACACCGCAAGGCGCTGCAGGCGAGACTAGACCCCATGCTCGTCTTCGATGAAAAAATCACCGTACTGAAGCGCTAACCGGCTCCGCCAGTGTGCGGCAGTAGTTCCGGTACACCGGGACAAACGCTGCCGCCATACCAACACTTCTTGCCGCCATAAACAGCGTAAAGGCAAACCAAAGCCCGTGGTTTCCGGATTCACGGGTCAGGTACCAGGCTGGAATAAAGATCAACCCTGTCGACAGCACCATCAGGTTCTGCATCAGGCCCGTCTTGCCCATACCAATATAGACACCGTCCAGCCAGAAGCAGAGTACACCCACCAGCGGCATGGCGATCAGCCAGGGAAGGTATTCGGCGGCCATCTTATCAAGTCCGTCAATATCCGTCAGCAGACCCAAGATATTCTGCCCAAACAGCAAAAATATCAGAAAACAGCCAAATGCCATGATAATCGAGCAGACGCCCGTCGCCCTGATCATAGACTGGAATGTCGACCGGTTGCGCTGACCGCAGGCTTTCCCTACCAGCGATTCTGCCGCGAATGCAAAACCATCCAGGGCATTGGAAATCAACATCAGGAAATTCAGCAACAGAGCGTTGGCCGCCAGAGTATCATCCCCTAACCGGGAACCCCATGCCGTAAATGTCGCAAAGGTTAACAACAGGCAGAGCGTTCTCACGAACAGTTGCCGGTTGACCAGCAACAAACTCTGCATGGCCTCCAAACGGATCACCTCACGGAAACGGAAGTAACCGGGCAATGTCTTTAGCTGCCCCGCAACCAGGTACAGACCCAGTATCAGCGTGCTGTAATCAGCGACGACCGTCGCCAGCACGACACCGCCCGTTTTCATACCCAGCCCCAAGACCAGGAACAGGTCCAGCACAATATTGATGGCATTGGCAAAGGTCAGCAGGATCAGCGGCGCCCGCGCCATCTGAACACCCAGCAACCAACCCAGAATGGCATAATTCGCGAGTACCGCCGGTGCCGAGAGAGAACGCGTCAGAAAGTAGGTTTCCAGCTCAGGCGTAATCAACGGTCCTGGCTGGTAAAAAGGAATTGCAGCAGAAAGTATCGGACGCGCCAGCAGGATCAGGATAAAACCAATCCCCCCCGCCAACAGCAGAGACTGAACCAGAATATCGCGAACTTTCTGGCTATCGCCTTCGCCGGACGCATTCGCCACCAGCCCTGTGGTGCCCATCCGTAAAAAACCGAACGCCCAGAAAACAAACGTAAACAGGCTGGCGCCGATAGCAACAGCACCAAGATACGTCGTAGACGGCAAATGCCCAAGGACCGCGGAATCCACCAGCCCTAGCATCGGCACAGTAATATTGGAAAGGGTGACCGGCCAGGCAAATTGCCAGACCCGACGATAACTGACGTTCAAGGAGCCCCCGATACCGTTTAACAGCGTGTTATCGTCGCCATACTAAAAAAGCACTAACAATATGCAATCCGTCTTTTATGCAGGCAGGTTCTGAAAAACGAACCCTCGATTGCTCTGCTTAATTTACCGGCGTAGCAATCATATTGGCCTGTATTCGCATGTTATAAAGATTGGCTTCACGCATAATCGGGTTCTCGCCAACATTGATGCCATCAAGACGCAGATGCTGTGCCTGACTCATGGCGTTGACTGCAAAACCCAGCTGATCACTGCTGTTGTTCTGTACATCAACGTTTAATGTTGTCTGTAAACCATAACCATCACCGGATACATTGTCCGGATCTGTTTCCAATCCAACAAACTCAATATAAAGGTCATCATCAGCGGTGTTCTCATCACCACTGTCCGCTGTCCGCTGTCCAGCGGATCGCATTCTGTCCATTACTATCCGCAGCCAGATATTCATTCTTCAGGAAAACCGTAACGCCCTAATTACCGCGTGTGGGATCGCCGCCACTGGCCAGGGCAATGGTTGAGCGGATATTGCTGTCAATTCTCAGCCCCCCGAGACTGGTTGAAGCCCCCAATGCTGCTGCATGGCCGATATGGACATTACCAATCGCCTTATAACCATAATTCAAGCTACGAATCACCACCGCCTTGCGCGCCAGAGACCACAACCGGCCACTTTCATCCAGTAGCTGCATATTGACGTCAGCCGGCTGGTCTTCCACATCAAACGTCATATTACGTACATGACTGACCAGCGTGGCATCTGACGACCAGATACCACAGCCCTGCTCACAGCCCGCACGGTCATAATCAATCAACAGACCACCGGTTGCGCCATTGATGACAAAATCGGAATTAATCGTCAGACCCTGACCGGATGCACCACCGCCACTGAGGTAGAACGCACCATCCAGCTCTGAAAACGAAAGTGCCTGATACAATCCCAGAGCATACAGCAATTCCACACCACCCTGTCGTTCCTGGCTCAGCACGGATTCATCAGGCAATGCCGACTGGTCCGAGACATATAAACCCTTGAATTGGTACCCCCCCCTGGAAATCATCAAGACCAATCCGGATGCCATCTGCCAGATAACCATTCTCAGTAGACACAACATCCACTGCCGCCGTTCCCTGCACAGCGGCGGTCAGGCCGGTCAACCAGACATAATTGCCATCGTCGGCATAGCGAATGTTGCCGTCAGTCAGAGTCCAATCCATGTCCATAGTGACACCGCTGGCGCCATTCGCACCGCCGGCATACAGTTTCAACTGACTGGGGCCAAACTGCGTCTGGCCATAAATCTCTCCAAGGCTGGTTGCATCGTTGCCAATGTAAATGTTGTCAGAGCCAAATGTGACATCCATCCCGGTAAATCCGAGTTGAAGATAATCACCCTTGCTACCTGAAACACGATCTTTTATCAGATCCAGCGTAATACCGGGCGAAACCAACCGACCATAAAAATCGGCCAGTCCCAAGTAAGGGTTGGATGCGTCCGAGCTGTCGCCATCAAAATAATAAAGGTAATACGTATGGGAGGTATCCACGGCACTCAGGCAATCTGCGGTACAGTTAATCCTTAAGTCCGGAACCACTGTCATCCCCGTGCCGGGGTTAGTACCACCGGGTCGGATATCCAGAGTACCTGCCAAACCAAATACACCAGACAGTGCACCCACACTTTCACCGAGAGCACCACTACTTATGTGGATTAGTTCAGATTTGATCTGACAATTCATCCTTCAGAAAAGGAGAGGGTTACCGATTCAGATAGAGGGTGCAATCACTTAAATCTGAATCATCAAAAAGGTAACCCTCATGAT
>MUIA01000297.1 GCA_002084115.1 Oceanospirillales bacterium LUC14_002_19_P2
ACAGTTAATAACGAAATCGCATCAATGAAATTTTGAAAGAGCCTGGAATTCATAACAGTCATCCCCTGATACCCGGATGGTTCAGGGAGTATAGGTCAACCAACCATCAGGGGTAACTTAGCCCATCAACTGGATTAGTTCAGATTTGATCTGACAGACACCCTCTGGAAAATCGGTAACTGTCAGATCAGGTTTAAACTACTACACATCAACGGCGCTCAGCCGCGTGGCGTATCTCATCACGACGGTGCTTGATCAGCTCTTCCAGAATCGCAATATTGGCGGCATTTTCAAGCATGTGGATGTCCTTGTCCAATACACTCAGGCGCGCCTGATCCTGGGCCGACAGAATGGCATCGCGCAAAGTAATCACCGCATTGGCTTCCGCCAGCATGGTTTGCTGGTCATGGTGTTCATCGGAAAGATGGGCCCAGTCGCTGATCCGCTGGAGAACGGAGAAATAAAATTCATGGTGGGACAACCAGTAAAGCAGGCCATGATGTGTGTCATCCTCTGGCTTCCTGCCGGGTAATTTCATGGCAACTCCAACCTCATTCTTCTTCTGACAGGCTGACCCTCGATGGCACTGAAGCCGCCGCACCGGTCATCAGGTGGCTTTCGATCTCCAGCCGGTGTGCCTGGATCTCCCGCATCCAGCCGGGCAACTGGGTAGCGTGAATGCCCTTGAGCAACCGGCGCTCCTTGTCCAGCAGTTTCTTCAGGCTGAGCTCGACATCTTCCAGCGTATCCACCAGCGCATCCGCACAGACCTTGCGCTTGGCCAGAAACACGGCGCCCAGTACTGTCGGCTTATCATTGGTCGGACGGCAGCTGTCCCTGAGCGCCTGTTCGAATTCATCCATCAAGTGCTTTCGATCTCTGGCTGCCGCCTGAAATGCCTGCCAATGTTGCTCCAGCAACTCGTCAGCGCTGACCAGCTGCTTTTTGGCGGTTTCATTGATAGTGACTTCCGGCAACGCGTGCCCCTCATCAAGACGAGGCATAAGCTCAGGGGTCGGCGAAGGCGCCGGCACGGCAGTTTTTTTTGCGGTTTCTTCTTTTGCAGGTTTCTCTATTTTTTCGGGTAACCGCACAGGTAATTCGGGTTGGGAGGGCTTGGTGATGGTCTCAGCAGGGGCAGCGGCTTTTGGCCCCTCAAAATAGTCATCCTCGGGAATACTGTGGTCAATATCCCCGGTGAAAGACAGCCCATTGCCCGGCTCAATCCCTTCCGGATGCTCGGCCCCCTCCGGCAACGGACTTTCACGAAACCAGTTGGTCGGGGCTAATGTTCTCAGAAATTCTTTCATTGCCTCGAAATCCCTTTCTCCGGGAATACGGATCCTGCAGAGAATCACTCAACATGCTCACTAAGAGGTTTTCGACAGCAGGGCGGGAGGCTTCACCGATTATTCATGAATCTGAAAATTTGTTTCAAAAAGCTGGCACTTTCAGGCTGTTATCGCATTTTTTTGATAGTTGTCTGTACTTTTTCCAGTCTTCTCTCAACGTCTCGCACTTGAAACTGGATACCACTAACATCAAACGCATCGTCAATTTCCTTGCTTAAGGCAGGCAGGACTTGTTTCTCTGTTGTTTTATAGATTTCCAAGGCCTTGCTGACATCACTGGCTGCATCGTTCAACTGTGGCCCCAACTCCTCAATTTGCTGCTTTATGTGTTCGATGATGTCATTCTTTTCTGATACGCCTAACCCTTCATCATTGGGCAGCTTCTGTAACTGCTTAATACAATCCATATAATCACGGTATATCGTACCGAAAAAATTCCAGCACGTTACCACCGAATCACTTAATACCTTCAATTGCTGGTATTGCATCGGTACCGTCAAGGTATCCACACTCGCAGACTTGGATTCTTTTGTGGACACGGCAGGACGTCGAGAATCTGAAGGATTGGCATCTCCGCTACCACGCCACCAGTGTCTCAAGCGCTTTACCAGTGCTCCCGGCGAATAACGTTGCCACCAGCCAGACATAGCATCGCTTTTTGTTTCTGGCTCTCTTGCCTCAGCGTCAGGTGATTGCTCTGAAACATGAGATGAACTCCCGTTCTGGTTGTCGGTTTCTGATACGTTGTCATCAGCCAGTGGGGAATACAGCGTCGCTTCAGGCCGATCCTCGGGAACTGCAGGCTCTCTGGAAGCACCTGCTATTTCAGAACTCTCTTCAATAGGGTCAATCATGCCCTCTGTTAGGCCTCACCCCGTTTCCAGAGGCTGTTTAACGGCCGTGTCCTGCGAAAAGGCCCGTTTTAAAACCGCGGTTTCCAGTGCTTCGAATGTTCGAATATTCCTTTCCCGAGCAAGCGATTTCAGCGCATTCGCTAAGGTTTGCTCATCACCAGACGGGTAGCCACAGGCTTCCATTCCCGGTTTGAGGATTCGGGCGAGCTCTTGCCATTCCCAGTCGCCCAGACGGCCTAGCTGATCATGATGACACTCCCTCAGGTTTCGATACGTTTCATCCAACGATACTTCATTGGCCCTACGCTCTGGTACGGAAGGAATTGGTGCTGGCGCAGGTCTCTGCCATTGATGCGAAGATTGCTGATAATAGTGAGGTCTGGCTGGTGTTGGCGAAACAGTATGAGAATACAAGGCGATATTAGGTGTATAACCAGTTAGCAGTGGCGCAGGCGGCATAAAGTAAACCACTTGGTAACCAGGTAAAATATACAGCACCCGTTGATTACAGGGCACCTGAACCGTAATCACAGTCTGCGCAACCGTTACAGGCTGAAATCCTTGTTGACCCGTTAATCGTCCTGAAGGTGGGTTAATGCCATATCCACTCATTGCCTGTCCATCCCTGATATTGGCTACTACTTCTGATTGTAAGCCAGTCACTCATGATTCAAATACGACTAACGTATTGTTTTTAATGGATAAATAAGATTTTCCTATATCAACGAAATCATTAATTTCGCCGTATTATTAAAACCCGGACATTTGGCCTCCCCGGTCAACAGCTTGTCCCAAAATGTCCGGATATCCCCTTATCCTGCCGGTAGAATTTTCAACGAATCAATCTGCCCGTTTCCCGGGTAAAGCATCCAAACAGACACACCACAACAATAACAACGGTGCCGATGTGAATAACAACAAGACCCGAATCATGCCGGGACTGACGCTGGCGGCAGTCCTGACCACACCTCAGGGCATGGCCATTACCTTTGACGGCGCTTACGGTGAGATCACCGGTAGCCTGAACACCTTGAGTGCCGGTGTCAGCGTCAGCATGCAGGATCCGGACAGCAAGCTCTATACCTACGGGGAAAGCAAAAATCTCGATATCAAGCCCGGCACCGGCCCCGGCCCCAATGCGGACAACGGCCGACTGAATTTCAGGAAAGGCGATGTCATCTCCAACCAGTACAAGGGCCTGACGGAGCTGACACTGGAATATCAAAATTACGGTTTCAAAGGCAGCGTCAAATACTGGTACGACCATTGGCTGGAAACCAAAAGTGGCCACTATACCGATTTCGATGACAGCGGTTTTGATGACCTGGCCCGCTTCACCGGTATTGAAATACTCGATGCTTACGGCTGGACCTACTTCGACCTGGGCGATATGCCGGTGGATATCCGCCTGGGCAAGCAGGTACTCAGCTGGGGGGAAAGTACGTTCCTGCAGGGTGGCGTCAATGTTATCAACCCGCTGGATGCCGCTGCCTTTAACCGTCCTGGCGTTGAGATCAAAGAAGGTCTGCTTCCTGTTGAAATGCTCTATGGCAGCATCGGCCTGACACCGGCGGTAACACTGGAAGGTTTCTATCAATTCAACTGGCGTCCCACCGTGCTGGACGGCTGTAACACCTTCTTTGCAACTACCGATGCCATTCAACCGGGCTGCGGCCCCATCTACACCCAGGCGACATTGTCGAACGAGGAAGAAGAAAATATCGGTGGCACCGGTGGTAACACCATCATTGACCGCACCGCCGATGACCTGCCAAGTGACAGCGGCCAATGGGGAGCCTCATTGAAATACTACGCAGAAGCGCTCAATGGCACTGAGTTCGGCCTGTATTTCATCAATTATCACAGCCGTAATCCTTACCTGGATGCCACCAACGCTCACCCTCTTCGATACAGCAGCACACCATCCGGAGATATCGATTTCGACGCACCAAACCATCCCTTTGGCCCCGGCTTTATCCAGAGCGCCACCTACAATGCGGTATTTCCGGAAAACATTCGTCTATACGGTCTGAGCTTCAATAACAGCCTGAACAGCGGCTGGTCACTCAGCGGTGAACTGACCTACCGCCCGAACATGCCGCTGCAGATCAACATCAATGACCTGCTGGCCGACGCGGCCGTCGGTGGTGAGGGTGCAGCCGATTATGGGCAGGCTGCCCAAGGGTATGTACGTAAACCGGTCACTCAGGTGCAAATGACAGCGATCAATACCTTCCCGCAAGTGCTCGGTGCTTCTGAACTGGCGCTGGTGGGTGAGGTGGGTTTCATGCACGTCGGTGCGCTGGGGGATGACAACCGCTATGGTCGGTTTGCCATCTTCGGACCTGGCGATGACGGCACCGGCACCTGCAATAATAGCGACGATATCACCGATGCGTTCTGCACCAATGAGGGCTACACAACATCCGACAGCTGGGGCTACCGCCTCAACGCCACCATGGTCTACAGCGGTGTAATGCCCGGTGTCACCCTGAAACCTTCGCTCTCGTTCCGGCACGATGTTAACGGCTACGCCTACCAGCCCGGCGGTGCCTTTGAGGAAGGCCAGATGGCCACCACGCTCAGCCTCGGTGCCATCTACCGTGATGACTATAAGGCCACACTGTCGTACACCAGTTTCTTCGGCAACAACAAATACAGCACCCTGGACGACCGTGATTACATGAGTTTCAGCGTCAGTGCCAGTTTCTGACCATGGGAGAACAAGAATAATGCAACCTGTCGATACTCTGATTCGAACCGTGATTTCTGCCAGAACGTTGGCGTTAAGCGCTATGCTGGCACTGACACCACTGGCACAGGCCAGCTCAGAAACCTCCGCAATGGATCAACTGGGCCAGTCGCTGACACCGATCGGCGCCGAAAAGGCCGGTAACAAGGCTGGTACCATTCCCGCCTGGTCTGGCGGCCTCAAGCCGGAACAGGGCGCCATGCGGGCCGACGGGAATATGACTGACCCATTTGCCGATGACCCGGTACTGTTCACCATAACGGCCGACAACCTGGATCAATACAGTGATCAGCTGACCCCAGAGCAACTGGCGATGTTCAAGCGTTACCCGGACTCCTTCCAGATGAAGGTCTACCCTACCCGGCGCAGTGCCAGCTACCCGGAAGCCGTCTACGAGGCGAGCCGCAGCAATGTGGAAACAACGGCATTGCTGGATGGCGGTAACGGTATCACCGGATTAGCGAACGGTGTCGCCTTCCCGGTCCCGGAAAACGGATTGGAAGTGATTTGGAACCATATGCTGCGCTACCGTGGTGACAGCATGGATCTGACCCTGAGCCAGGTCATTGCTGAAGCGGATGGCGACTATCGGGAAATTATACCAATCGTATTTTCTAAGTCTTAAGCCTGATGCCAGCTATCCTTAGGCATCATCAACGAATTCTCTTTGAAACTATGTCTCGCCGACCACAGTTACCCGAAGGTTTTGAGAATATTGA
>MUIA01000299.1 GCA_002084115.1 Oceanospirillales bacterium LUC14_002_19_P2
GGATATTGTGGATTGTTGCTGCAATGCCTGGAATAAACTGTGTAGCGAGGCTGGACGGTTGTTCAGTTTATGCTCTCGCCAGTGGGCACTTATGCAGTAGTTAGAAAAGGCGATTGGTATAAGTACCTAGCCATAAATAATCTCATATTTCATCGTCTACAGCCCATATGGCGTGGGCTGATGTGCTGAGAAAACTTAGGTCTGGGTACTTACAACTCTGACGCAAGCACTTTCCATACATTTTCCAATAATTCAGGCTGGGCTGATGCCTTTGGGTGTATGCCATCAGCTTGATTTTTTTCAACATATCCCGCGACACCATCAAGGAAAAACGGCACTAATTCGATATTATGCTGATCAACAAGCTCACTGAATACACCCTGAAAACGACGGCTGTATACCGGTCCGTAATTAGGCGGAATACGCATCTCGAATAAGAGAACGTCTGCATTCTGTTGCTGTGACAATGCAATCATCCGGGAAAGGTTGTTCTTCATTCCCTTAAGCGGCAAGCCCCGTAATCCATCATTGGCGCCGAGTTGAATCAGCACCAGGTCAGGGGTATGCGTTTCCAATGCCTCAGGTAACCGGCTTAACCCGCCTGACGTGGTTTCACCACCGATGCTGGCATTGACTATCTGCCACTCAGGATAACTGTCAGCCAGTTTTTCCTGTAGCAATGCGACCCATCCCTTGCGAGAATCAATGCCATAAGCAGCGCTCAGGCTGTCACCAAAGACCAGTAGCGTTTTCTGGTCCGGCATCGTAGATGCGTGAACCTGGACAGCCATTACCAGACAACGGATCAATAACAATCCGGATCGGCGAATGCGTGATAACAAACAGGTCAGTGACATCATGGTTGGGGCCCAGTCCCTGTGCAAGCAGGTTGATAATCCGGGTGGCGGACATCTGGCTATCCTCTCCGACGTGACCCTCGAAATCAAGACAGGCGAGACCGTTGCCATTGTCGGGACATCCGGTTCCGGTAAATCAACATTGCTGGGATTGCTGGCAGGCCTTGATCAACCCAGTACCGGTACGGTCACGCTGGCGGGACAATCACTCAGCAACCTGGATGAAGATCAGCGTGCTGTTCTCCGGGCAAAAACGACAGGCTTCGTTTTTCAAAGTTTCCACCTCTTACCTTCACTGACAGCACTTGAAAATGTCATGTTACCGCTGGAACTGACTGGTCATGCCGATGCGCGGGCAGCCGCCGAACACTGGCTGGAGCGGGTCGGTCTGGCGGATCGGATGACGCACTACCCGGCCAAACTGTCCGGCGGTGAACAGCAGCGCGTTGCTATTGCCAGGGCCTTTGTCGCCAGCCCGCAACTTCTGTTTGCGGATGAACCCACCGGCAACCTGGACCAAAAGACAGGTGCCCGCATTTCAGACCTGCTCTTCAGCATGAACGAAGAACAGGGCACCACGCTGGTTCTGGTGACCCACGACCTTACCCTCGCGCAACGCTGCCAGCGGGTGCTGACACTCAGTGGCGGCAGGATGGAGGACGCTGCATGACGTTTTCCTCATTGCTCAGCACCGCCTGGCGACAGACACACCGGGATCTGCGCGGTGGTGAGCTGAATCTGTTACTGGTTGCCCTTGTGCTGGCGGTGACTGTCAGTACGGCTATCGGTTTATTCGGTGACCGTCTGCAAAAGGGACTTGGACGACAGGTGGCAGCGGTTCTCGGTGCTGACCTGATTGTGCAGGGTTCCCGCCCTGTTGATACGGTAATTGACCAGAAAGCCTCTGAAACAGGCCTCATGCATAGCCGAACCATTGAATTCCCAAGTGTCATCCTGGCCGGTGATGAGCTGCAGATGATCTCAGCCAAAGGTGTAGAAACCGGCTACCCCCTGCGGGGGCAAGTGCGTATCGCCGACCAACCTTTCGGGCCCGATCAGGTCACAAATACGATTCCTGCACCGGGTGAAGCCTGGCTTGAACCGCGACTCTTTCCACTACTGAATATTTCTATTGGTGATACCGTCACCCTCGGCGAAAAAGAACTCCGCATTACCCGCGCCATCACACTGGAAAGTGACCGCGGCAAAGGCTTCTACAGTTTTTCCCCCCGCTTACTGTTCAATCTTGCAGACCTGGACGACACCAACCTGATACAACCCGGCAGCCGTGTCGCCTGGCGTAATCTGTATGCCGGACCAGAAAGTGCGCTCAAACCTTTCCGGGGCTGGCTGGCTGATAACCTGCCCAAGGACTATCGCCTGCTGGATTTAGAAGACAATAGCCGTAGGCTGAACCGAAGCCTGACCCGTGTAACCGGCTTTCTGGCACTAGCCAGTCAGCTGGCCGTATTGCTGGCCGGTATTGCCATCGCCATGGCGGCACGTCGTTTTGCCAGACGACGGTATGATACGGTCGCCGTGCTGCGCTGCCTTGGCGCCCGTCGTTCCGACATTCTAACCATGGCAATTCTGCAGCTGTTTCTTATTCTGCCGGTTGCCATCCCCCCGGCACTGCTGTTGGGATGGTTGCTATCAGAAGGCACCGTGCTGCTATTGAAAGACCTGCTACCCGCCTGGCTACCCGCCGCCGGAATAACACCGATACTGATGGGTGCCGCTACAGGCATAATCGTACTGCTCGGTTTTGCACTCGCTCCCCTACTGCGTCTCGGTGACATTACACCGTTACGCGTGCTGAAGCGTGAACCAGCACCCGCGCCTGCTTCGGCATGGATTGTCTACAGCCTGGCGCTAATCAGCCTGGTCAGCCTGTCGTGGTACATGACGGGGAATCTCTCGCTGACCCTTTCCCTCACATTAGGCGCCGCCGCGATATTACCGCTGACAGGCTTACTTCTGTCGTTCATTCTTCGTGTGTTCAGCCGTAGCTTTAATCAACGTCAGGTCACACTGGTCTGGCGTATGGCCATGCGGCGCCTGACCCGACAGCAATCCCTGGCACTTGCACAACTGCTGGCGTTCTCCCTTACTCTGATGGTTATGGCCGTCGCCATGCAGGTGAGGACAGATCTGCTGAATCAGTGGCAGGATCAGCTGCCGGATGATGCACCCAACTATTTCAGCCTGAATATCCAGACAACCGATGTTGGTCCTTTGGCTGCTTTCATGGAAGAACGGGAGATCAGTACCAGCCAGATGTACCCGATCATCCGGGGGCGTCTGACGGCAATTAACGGTCAGCCCCTGAATGAGATACTGGATAAAGAGCAGCAACGCCATAATGCGGTCAATCGTGAACTGAATATCACCTGGTCAGATACGTTGCCGGAAACCAATACCTTGATCAGCGGCGACTGGTGGTCACCCGGTGAGGAAGGAGAAGCCTCCGTCGAATCCCACCTTGCTGAGCACCTGGATCTTTCCGTAGGGGACACACTGAGTTTCAATTTCGCGGGTCGGCCGTTAACTGTCGATGTCACCAGCCTGCGCAAAGTGGAGTGGGAAAATTTCCGCCCCAACTTCTACATAGTCATGCCAAAAGCAACACTGGAAGACTACCCTGCGACTTGGCTGAACAGCTTTCACCTGCCGCAGGAACAACGTCGTCAGTTGAACGACATGATTCGGTCATTCCCCTCTCTCACGCTTATCGATATGGATACAGTGATCAACCAGGCAAGGCAGATGATCCAGCAGGGCATACTGGCGCTGGAAGCCATGCTGGTTGTCCTGTTCCTGGCCGGATTGCTGGTACTATGGGCCAGCATAGAAACGACACTGGATGAACGCATCAAGGAAAGCGCCCTGCTCCGCGCCCTTGGCACCCAGGGCAGACAGCTGCAGCGTCTTCAGATGGGGGAATTCCTGTTGCTGGGCAGTTTGTCCGGACTACTGGCAGCCATCGGCGCAGAACTCTGCACATGGCTAGTGTTTACCCGGGTACTGGAACTGTCATGGACGCCAACGCCATTACTCTGGCTGTTGCTCCCACTGTCGGGGGCAATCCTGATAGGTGCAGCCGGTTACCTCGGCACGTTACGGGTGGTACGCACTTCACCACTGCGACTGTTGCGGGAAGGACTCTGATCGGTGTGAACGCCGGCAGCTTAAAACACTGCCGGCGTCTTTTAACTCAGGATTGCCCAGTCGAATTTCGGATTAACTGGTAATAAATCTTCACTGCCTGCAGGTAGCTCTCAACCGATACCCGCTCATCCGTGCCATGAATACCTTTCAATTCTTTCGGCCCCAGTGTGACACCCATGAAACGGTAACTGTTGTCTGTCAACGCATCGAAGTGACGTGCATCTGTGGCCGCAATCACAATCCTGGGCGCAATACGCAGTGACGGATCGGCAATCACCTCGTGGATACTCCCCTCAAGCTGCTGGTAGCCAAAGCTATCCGTTGGCGACACTCGGGATGGGTTACCACCAAAACCATAGTGCTCCAACGTAATGCTGTCATCATCAATAACCTCTTTGACCCGCGCTGTAACAGTCTCCATGGTTTCGCCGGGCAGAATCCGGAAATTCACCACAGCGCTGGGATTGAGCGGCAACACATTATCCTTCACGCTGCCACTGATCATGGTCGGTGCGGTTGTCGTACGCATACCGGCCATCAGCGCTGGGACATCGGGTACCAGGCCATCAGCAAACGGTTCAAATAGCCAGCGATTGGCAAACAGCATACGCTGGACAAAAGGGACTTCCGGCCCCAGCTGTTGAATGAAATCTGCCGTATATTGCAGATTAATGGGGAAGGGCTCCTCTTCCAGCCGGGACAGAGCTTTCGCCAAGCGACCAATGGCTGTTTCAGAAGGCGGCTGTGACGAGTGGCCGCCGCCGCCCTTTGCTGTCAACTTGAGTGACAGGTACCCTTTTTCGCCTGGACCAATAACGGCCACCAGCCCTTCAATACCGGGCACAACACCTTTGGTGACAACACCGCCCTCGTCCAGAACATATTCAAAAAACAAACCCCGCTTTTGCAGCAGCGAAGCAATGGTCACGGCGCCTTTTTGCCCGCCAATTTCCTCGTCATGTCCAAAGGCGAGGAATACACTGCGCTCCGGTTGATAGCCTTCTGCCAGCAACTTTTCCGTCGCTTTCAGAATGCCCAGCACACCGGACTTGTCATCCACCGTACCACGCCCCCAGATGTAGCCATCTGCCACTTTTCCGTCAAAGGGCGGCCATGTCCATGAGTCTTCCGTTCCAGGAATCACTGGCACCACATCCATATGCGACATCAGCAGAATAGGTTGAAGTTTGTCGTCCTTCCCCTGCCACTCCATAAGCAGGCTGTAGTCATTGATCTGTTGAACCTTCAGCTGACTATAAACCTTGGGAAAGCTCTCGCGCAGGAAGTGATTGAATGCAGCAAACGCCTCGGCATCAAAAGGCTTACCGCCATGGGAAATCGTCGAAAACTGAATCGCCTGCGACAACCGACTGACAACGGATGTCTCATCCAGTGCGACATCTACAGCTGGAAAACCGTCTTGTGACGTTTCTGAATCGGTATATAGAAAGGTTCTGACCACTATGACAGTGATCAGCAATGAAAACAGGACAGCCAAACCTGTAACGCTTTTTTTCATTATTATCACTCAAGTTACGCAGTAACGAATAACCTTAGCTGCTCGAATGATGCCCGCAGAGCGGTCATGTAAATCTTCGCCCTGAGCTGAAAATGATTGACCTTCAGTTTCAGGGAGAGGGTTT
>MUIA01000158.1 GCA_002084115.1 Oceanospirillales bacterium LUC14_002_19_P2
GTTAATAACGAAATCGCATCAATGAAATTTTGAAAGAGCCTGGAATTCATAACAGTCATCCCCTGATAGCCGGATGGTTCAGGGAGTATAGGTCAACCAACCATCAGGGGTAACTTAGCCTGTGGTCTGCGTGACGGACCGGCTGCCATTGCGTTCCTGCACCAATATAAACAGAAGACCTAAGGTGGGGATCAGTGCTGCAGCGTAAGGAATAAATGCTGCTCCCAGTGTGCTGTCGACCACTGCACCACCAATAATGGCTCCCAGTGCATTGGCCAGGTTGAAGGCAGAAATATTGGCCGTTGCGGCCAGTTCTGGCGCTGCTTGACCGTATTTCATGACACGCATTTGCATCGGTGGCACGTTGGCGAACGAAACAACCCCAAATACAAAGGCAGCGATGGGGAATGCCCAATGGATCGGCGATACAACGCCCAGTACCAGAAGTGACAGGATCATTGCAGCAGGCCAGCCTTTCAGTGCTTGACTGAGATTCGTGTCCGCAGATTTCCCTCCCAGGCTGTTACCCAGAACGAGGCCGAAACCTATCAGAACCAGCAGCCATGTCAAAGATGAACGCTCATACCCGGCGACCTGTTCTGCGACAGGCGGCACATAGCCGTAGAATGTCATGAATCCAACCCAACCTAATACGGTGATGGCAAGGCTTGCCAGCAGATTTCTGTCTCTGAACAGAGACAGTTGGCCACGTATATCGGCGTGAATCTTAGGTTGTGGCTGTCGTGGAATTGCAACCCAGATCGCGAATGTTGCCAGTACGCCAAGCATTGCAACAATGATGAATGTGGTATTCCAGCCAAACTGATGGCCGATAAAGGCGCCTGCAGGCACACCGAGAACATTGGCCAATGTCAGGCCAGCAAACATCTGGCCGACCGCACGCCCCGCCAGTGAGTCATCCACGAGGCGCGTGGCGACAACGGCGCCGATACCGTAAAAAGGCCCCTGGGTTAAACCCGACAAAATACGACTGACCATGAGCATGGCATAGTTGGAGCTGAACGCTGCAAGCAGGTTGCCGGCAATAAATAGCCCCATTAATCCGAGCAGGACATTGCGTTTTTCAAAACGTGCAAGCCATAGTGATACAATGGGACCACCGATAACAATGGCCATCGCGTAGGCTGTGATCAGGTTACCAGCCTGGCCTGCAGTGATTGAGAGGCTATCTGCGACATCGGTTAAAATGCCGGCAATAACAAATTCTGCTGTGCCAATTGCAAAGGCGGATAGGGTCAATATCCAGACCTGTAGCGGCATCTGTTGAGAACGAGACATAAAGTACCTATGCGTAAAAAATAATGGTTACAGTGGGTCTACGCCCCCAGAGAGTGATAGAGGTAGTATGATATTTTACTATTGATTTTATAATCGGGCGTATTGTGAAATAACACTTCAGTAATAGTGAATAATATGGCGCAGATTGATGATATGGCCTTATTCGTACAGGTGGTTCAGTCTGGTGGACTTGCTGCGGCTGGACGGAAGCTGGGGTTGTCACCTGCCAGCATGACGGCACGGGTCAACAAACTGGAGCAGCGCTATCAGACCCGGCTACTGAGCCGAAATACACGTAGCATTGCCCTGACCGAAGAAGGTAAACGGTGTTATCAGGGCTGTTTGCGTATTCTGGAAGAAGTGTCAGCCATTGAAGCAAGTCTTAAGGGGGAAGAAAGTCAGCTCGCTGGCTCGCTGCGTATTACCGCGGCATCCGATTTTGGTCGACATTATGTAGCGCCGGCATTGGCGGAATTTGTGAGGCGTCATCCTGCCGTAAATCCCTGCTTGTATTTGACGGACGGCTTGTCCAAGCTGGTTGAAGATGGGCTGGATCTTGCTATTCGATTTGGCAATCTGCCGGATAGTAACCTGATTGCAAAGCCTTTAATGGAAAATCGACGTGTATTGTGCGCTGCCCCTGAATATATCGCCCAATGTGGCTTACCGGAGAAACCGGACGATTTATTGAAACACCGTTGTCTGGTGATGGAACGGATGGGGCAGCCACTGAATGAATGGTATTTTCATGATGAAACGGATTTCTCCCTTAAGGTTCAACCTGCGATGGTGTGTTCCGACGGTGAAATGATTCGGCAGTGGGCGCTGGAGGGTTGTGGGATTGCGTTGAAATCCTATATCGACGTCATGCGTGACATCAAAATGGGGAAGCTCATCCCGGTACTGGAGGGAAAAGTCAGAGGCTTCAGTCCTAATGATACTGACACTATTGGCCTGCAAATAATCTACCTCAGTCGTAAGTATCAACCCCGGCAGGTAAAAGCATTTATTGAATATCTGGAAGAGTGGCTCAAAAAAGCATTATAGGATTAGCGACTGATACTGACTCCGTACTATATAAAACAACTGCCTTTAACGATGTTTTCTTAAAGCTGTGTTCTTATTGTCTGGAGATTATGCCATGCAGTTCCAGAACGAGTGGTTGGCGTTACCCTTGCCGGCCTATCGGGCCAGACTGAATCAGTGGGTTCGCGCTTTGGCCAGCTGGCGCTACCGTAAGGAAACTCGCATCCAGTATTTTCAGCAGGCGCTGGATATGGTTTACACCTTTTGTGAAAAAAAATACAACAGTACCAATCCCTCGTTGCTTCTGGGTACACCGGAATATGCCGCCATAGCAGCCATCGGTTCCCGACATTTTCGTGAGAACATGGCGATCTACCAGCCCACGGATGTTATGCCTCAGCGCATCGAACGGCTGTTGATGAATGGAAGAACGGAAGCTGCGTTACGCAATAAACTGGACCTGCTCAAATACTGGAAGCATGGCGGCAACGAGAAGTTTGATCTCTACTCGCCCCTGGTCAGAGCACGAATGACATTGTTGCAGGCCTCGGCCCAACAGGTGGCAAATGATTATTTTAATCGCGTGACGCGCCCCGTCTGGTACCACACCGTCAAGCTGGATACGAATTTTTCCCGAACAGCGCCAACCCGTGATGAGCAGACCGCCAGTTTCAGTGCTGGTCTGGAGGCCCATATCCAGAAAACCGTTGAATATGAGTACCAGATTAATTTGAAAGGTGTCTTGACCGGTGAAGCCAAGGCACGACTCCAGGCGCTGGCGGGCGTCAAACTGGGCGCTAAGGGAAGTATTGGCAATACCGGCTTCAATCCTATGGAACTGACTAAAAAGGAGTTCTATACGGGCAAGGCAAAGGAAGCCGCGAAATCCATTGTTAAGGGGGAAAACGTAGGAGAGAGCATTAAGTCTGCGATTGGCAAGGCGGAGGACTATAAACCGGCGCTGGGCGCAGAATTGTCGGCTGAAGCGGAAGTCAAAGTCGGATTGATGGTGTCAGGTTCAGTTGCACTGGCCTACAAGGATATTGTTGAAAGTAATCTCGAGTTTGAGGGGCTGGCGGGAGCCGTGGCCTCTGGCAGTGCCAAGCTGACTGCAAACCTGGACGGCGTCAATGTGGATTTGAACGCCAGTGCCTTTGTCGGTCTCAAGGGCAGCTTTACCCAGGAAGTGAAAATCAAGCACAAGGGAGTCAGCGTTGCCAGTTGTTCGTTCACGGGAGAAGGGCGGTTAGGTGTCGGTGCCAGTGCCAATGTGTGTGTTGCGTTCAGTCGTTATGAAGGTTTCAAATTCCAGTCTGCGGCATCGGCTACGGTAGCTGTGGGTGGCGGTGTCGATTTCAGTATGGGATTAAACCCGGTCGGACTGCACCTGGTGTGTTATGAGAACATCTACCGCCATGTCATTGTACAGCTGGCATCCGCACACCCGGGATTACTGGCGGAAGCGGATCGCCGTCATGAGTATATTGCCTCCTGGGCCAATTACGGCTCCATCAAGGGTCAAATCGCCGCACTGCTCGGCCAGGTGGAGGTAGACCGCGAAACGCTGCAGCGGGCCGCCCTCAGGCAGCCAGGCGTCCAGTATGGCAAGTATGACTTCAGCAAGGTGGAAGACTTGCATATTGCCGGTCGGAGCCAGTTCAGTCTTGATAAACCGACACTGTCAGAAGAAGAGAAAATCAAACTGTCTGAGCAGGCGCTGGAAGCGACAAAAATGCGGGAAGCGGATCAAAATACTCGCCAGCATCCAGCATTTGCTCAGCGCTCTGGCGTGTTTGTGATGACGACGCCGCTCTAGCTTAACCGCCGATTAGCACCGTCGGAAAACCCATGACAATGGTGCCACCGTGAGCCGTGGGATCCCCCATGCGTGCGGCGGGCTTGTTATTAATCAGTACGGTACAGCTGCCCATGATCACCGAATCCGGTGGGCCCACACAGACGCACAGTTGGCCCACTGTTGCTGCTGGTAGGTTCCCAATCAATACGGTACTGGGCATCGGGAGCAAGGGGCCGCCGACATGGGGGATCGGGGGGACGGCGGGGGTCTGCATTGGGCAGACATGCATGTCACTGGTTCGGGCAGCGGGTCTCATACGGTACTTTCCTCATCAGTTAGACGGCCATTGCCGCCGGAGGCGATATTCAAGCCAATACGGACAAAGTCTGGATAGCGGTGTTCTGCCTCAGCGCCATCGGGCAATACCGCACAGAGGTTAATGGCCCCGGCAACGGCATGGGCGTAAAGGTTGGGTGGCGGCTGTACGGCAGGCTGTCCTTTTTCGATGAGGCTGCCGCCGCTCCAGAATGCTGCCTGGGAGACCCATCCGGGGGCTGTTTCCAGGCCTGCCGCTTGTGCCATGGCTTCCGCATGACGCCGGTTAGTTTCATCGGGAACTGACACCCAGGCGCAGGCAGCCTGTATTGCCCGTATTTCCGCTTCATTCCAGTCTGAACGATTATCGGTACAACAGCAGGCCCACCAGATAGCTTCCCTTACCGGCAATGCGTGAGCCAGGAAAATGATGAGATCTGGGTAATGACCCGCATTATTCAGTGCTTCGATAAAGGTTGCAGGCGATTGTCCATCCTCACGACAAGCAAGGGTGCTATCTGAGGGTTGGTAAAGTGCGAGAATGTCATCCGCCAGCGCGTGGGGTATTTTCATGTAGGCTGTCATAGTCAGTTGATCTTGGTGATGGCTCCCTGTACCTGCACCATGGCTCCGGCACTGACTTTGGTCATGGCGTCACCGTTGACGTTGACGATAGGACCTTTCAGATCGGCTTTTGCCTGTCCCTGAACGGTGGTTGTCGCACCTTTCAGGATGGCAGTGGCTGATGCCTTGATCTCAATAGAGGGGGCTGACAGCGAGATGCTGGATGGAGAAACGACAATCTTGCTGGCACCGACTTTCAGTTCAATGGACGATTTTCCGGTGACGGTCACGGTATTGCCATCAATCGTTATGGCGGACGGGGCTTCCAGGGCCATATCCACGCCAGCTTTACCATGAATCGTCTGGTCGCTGGAAAGCGTCATCGAGTCGGTACTGTTGAAGTGTGCTGTCCTTTTTGCGTCAACCTTTAATGCATCTTCTGTCTTGCATGTCATCCCTTCCCGTGACAACCAGTCCGCGGTTTTTTCGACCGAGGTTGTTTGCTTACCTTTGATTGTCTGGTTCCAATCATTCTTGATCAGGCTGTTCCAGTCCCTTTCGGCCTGTACCCAGAGTTCTTCCTTGCCGGTGTGATCGTTAAAGCGCAGTTCATTGCAGTTGCTGGTATTACCGTTCGGTGTCGAATGGGTGCGAATGCCAAACTGCGTTGTCACCGGATAAGGGGGTACATGCCTCCCATTGTAGACGGAGGCCAATACCACGGGGCGGTCTGGGTCGCCATCCAGAAAACTGACGAGCACTTCATCCCCAACGCGGGGAATAAACTGCGCGCCAAATTCATTGCCTGCAAGCGACTGGGCAACCCGTAGCCAGCAGCTGCTGGTATCGTCATTTTTACCGGTTCTATCCCAATGGAAAAGCACCTTGATGCGGCCCTGCTTATCGTGATGAATACGAGTGTTAGCAGGCCCGGTGACAGTTGCGCTTTGCAGACCCTGAATATTGGGCTTCGATTGGGAGGCGCAGTGGTACGGTATATTGAAGGGAATGCAGGTGAAACGGCATTGGTATTCCTGTTCCCGCAGTGCTTCGGTGGCGCGTAAACGATGTTCAATGCTGACAATGAGGTATTCATCATTCATGCGTCCTTCCTGGTGGTCAGTCAGCTTGAAGCGTTGGCCAACGGCCAGAGACGTGACATGCGAGGCGCCATGGTAATAATGGAACTGGCCATCTAGCCTTTCTGTGAGCTGGCGGCCTGTCGATCGCATCAGGGAACGCTCGATGCGATACGCTGGATAGTGATACTGCTCTAGCTGTGACCGCATGCCCTTGCCACGGCAGAGGCGGGTGTCATGTTGGCCGCCATCAATGGGTTGCGCAAGGGTTTCGTTGTAGTCCCTGAGGTATACCCGTGTGCTGTTAATTTGATTGACTTCGCGCCATTCGGTAATCGCGAACTGTCTTTGTCCGCTTTCCCGGACAAAAGGCAGTGCATAGCCTGATGATTTAGGAAAAGCCTGATTGCTGTCACCGATCAGCAACATCGCTTTATTACCCTGAACGATCGGATGGAAGTGCCAGCCTTCATCGGCAATCAAACGACGAATGAAGTCAGTGTCCGACTCATTAAATTGGACGCAATACTCTCGCTGGCGAGCCTGCCCGCTGAGATTGAACCGATAGGCACCACGAAACCCTGCGTCGTCTAATACCTTACTGATAATGGCTCGGCTGTTACTGTTTTGAAAAACACGGCACTGAATGCGAAAGCGGAGCAGGTCAAGCCAGTGTTCACCGAAGAGCTGGTAAACCCAGGTTTTGCTGTTACTGTGATAATCGAGTTCTTCCAGTCCGGCTATCGTGGTGACATAGCGGCACGCCTCTTTACGGTGTTTGCCGGATCCTGGGCGATAGACAATCGTAATGTCCTGCCCCAACAGGTCAGAATGCAGGCGGGAAGGGCATTCTAGTGTCGCCTCAAGGCGACAGATACCAGAGACTGTGTCGTAGACAGTCAGTGCGGATATGACGACGTCAATGCCGTCTATCTGTGTAGAGACCGGACGAACATCACTGTAAACACCCGACATAGCCAATCTCGATTCCTGTGATGTCTCAATCAGAGCGTACAATGGCACACAATAGTCAAGCATCAACTATAGAGCATGGGATAGTAAGGGGTAGAACCTTGCGAGAGATAGTTGTTCATCCAACCTGTCTATCGGCCGTAAAGCAGCTATAACTCTTAGATCGTTGAATCAGGTGGCGGAAGCCTTTGTGTCTGACACAGCTGTACTTGATGAAGTCTCGGTTGGGCAGTTATTGCAACCGATCAGTGATGCAGTACCGTGTGGTACGTCACTGAAATCGGATCGTCGTCTATTTCGTCCGCTGAGAAACAGTTTTAATCTTGCACAGACGGCACTGCGCCAGTTGAGCCAGGAACCGGATCCTGCTGAGATTGAAAACCGCCAGGACGAATGTCTGCAGCACTGGCGACAGTTGGCTAAACAGATAATTCAAGCACTCAGCACGCAATCCAAGGATGTTGAACTGACCGGCTGGTTGGTTGCTGCGCAGGTCGTGCTAGATCCCACACTGTCAGGTTTGGCGAATGCGCTGTCGTTGTTGTCTGGTTTGTTTGAGCGGTTTAGTGACCAGCTTTTTCCTCAACTTCCTGAGGAAAAACTGGCAGGGATGGCGGAAGACGAGGCTACAAAAGCACAGATCAGCTGCCTTCTGGATGCCCTGGTTCCGCTCCTCGGTGAGACAGAAGGTAGTGGATTGCTCTATATGCCGCTCTGTTTGACGCCACTGATTGGCGATATCACTTATGCACGGTTCTTAAGTGATGAACGTACTGGAAAATTACCTGCCATGAAGCAGCTAGTCTCTTTTTATCAGGAGGTGGAGCGTGACCGTACTCGGTTAAGGCTGGCAAATATTCGATCGTCACTCAATGTGCTGGCTGCACTGGATACTGCGTTGATGTCGCGGGTGCATGCATTGGGTATCCGGTTTCCCGGGTTTCGCTTCATGACGGATTTACTGGAAGGTTATGCCCGTTCTATTTCAGTGATAACGGGGATCACCCTGCCTGCGGCCTCGGTAGCTGTTGCAGATCAGGTTGAGAAACCCGATCAGGCGTCAATATCATCGTGCGAAGAGAAACACGAGCCGGAAATCACGACACCTGACAAAAAAACGGGTAGTACACAAATGTTCCTGGGTGAGCCGGGAACCTACACCCGTGACCATGCCTTCCGGCAGTTACGTGAATTGGCTGATTATTTTCGTCGTACCGAACCGCACAGCGTTGTGCCTTACCTGCTGGAAAAAGCCATTCGTTGGGGCTATACCCCTTTGCCAGAGTTATTGGATGAATTACTGCTAGGGCATCAAAATTTGAAGCAGCAGATTTTTGTTCAGACAGGGCTGGATCTTGATGCTCTTGCGCCGCTGCCTGAACTTGATTCAGCTGCTCCCATCTCCAGCCCGGTAGAGGAAACGGGGGGGCAGAGTGAAGCCGATATGAGTGAGTCCCCGGTGGAACAGGAAAATGCGACGGTGACAGTCCCGGAGGTTATTGACGGTCATATGTCGCCTGAGCAGGCGCCTGAAAAGAATACTGAAAAACTGGCAGAGCCAACGGATGACAGCAGTGGTCTGTCCTGGTAGCACCAGGGCCGATCTGAACGTGATGTTTCTGACAGGTATTCGATATGGCCAGTATTTATATGCGAGTTGATGGTCTGGATGTACAGGGTGTAGCTACCATTGAAGGACTTGAAAACCTCGGAAAGGGGTGGTTTGCCGTCAAGTCATTTAACTGGGGCGGCGTCCGGTCTGTCACCATGGATATCGGTAATGCCAATAATGCAGACTCCGGCATGGTGGCCATGAGCGAAGTCAATACGACCAAGCAGGTGGATGGTGCTTCAGAAGGATTGCTCTCGTTTTTGTATATGCCCGGTGATGAAGGCAAGGTAGTGGAAGTGGTGTTTACCAAACCGCATCGATCTGGTCAGGGTGCGGAAATCTACTTCCAGATCAAAATGGATAAGGCTCGACTGGTGACCTATAACGTCAGTGGCACGGATGGTGGTGAGCCCTACGAAAGTCTGGCCTTTTCCTACATTACGTTACACCAGAAGCACTGGCATGAATCGGCGGGTGGTAAGCTGGAGGCTGGTGGTCTTGTGTCGTATGACCTTGCGACCGGTAAAGTCATTTCCGGTAAGAAATAAGCGGATATGTTGTCAGTGAGGGTGGTTGGTCAATTCTGTTTGCTCAGAGCGAGCACCGAAGCGAGGTGAGTTGTCATGGCACTGCACTCCCAGCACAAGCGGGTTCGTAAAAACCGCGTCAGTATTACTTATGATGTTGAGACGAACGGTGCGGTTGAAACCCGTGAATTGCCGTTTGTCGTGGGGGTGATCGGTGATTTTTCCGGCCACAAACCGGAGAGTGAAAAAGCGGATCTCGAAGAGCGGGAATTTATCCAGATTGACAAGGATAATTTCGACGGTGTCATGAAACAGGTTGGACCGAGACTCTCTTTCAAGGTCGATAATCGCCTCAATCCCGGTGACGATTCCCAGTTTGAGGTAAACCTTCGCTTTAATGCGATGAAAGACTTCCATCCTGAAAGCCTGGTCGAACAGATTGAACCTCTCAAAAAACTGGTTGAGGCGCGAAACCAGCTTAAAGTGCTGCTCAGTAAGGCTGATCGTTCCCGTGACCTGGAACGGTTGCTGAAAGAGGTGTTGCAGAATACCGAGTCTATTCAGTCTCTCGCCGCTGAGCTGGGTGTGGATGTTTCAGGCGATGATGCTGGCAGCGGAGGAGATGAAACCTCATGAATACTGAAGCAGACGTACAGGAACAGGAGCAGGGCGCTGAAACTACGACAGAATCCGTTAGCATTCTGGATCGTGCCATTGGTGCGACCAGTCAGACGTCGCCCGACACGACCAAGGAACTGATGTCAGAACTGACCCGTCAGGCGCTGGAAGGCACTGTAACGTGGGACAAAAATCTGACCCTCACCATGGAAAAGGCTATTACCGCGATAGATGTGAAAATTTCGGAGCAACTGTCGATGGTTTTGCATGACGCCTCTTTCCAGAAACTCGAAGGGAGCTGGCGGGGGTTGCAGAAGCTGATCAGGAACAGTGAGCTGGGTCCAGATCTGAAAATTCGGATCAGCGACTACACACGGGATGAACTGCTTGAACAATTTGAGGATGCGCCAGCCATTGACCGTAGTCGTTTCTTCAACATGATCTACCAGGAGGAATTCGGTACGGCAGGAGGAGAGCCCTTTGGTGCCCTGTTGGGCGATTACGCCTTTTCATACGGTGATGAAGATGTCGCCCTGCTACGTTATATGGGGGAAGTTGCGGCTGCTGCGCATGCGCCGTTCATTTCCGCGATCAGTCCCGCCATGTTTGATTTTGCCGGTTTTGAGACGTTCTACGAAGGTAAACCTGTTGCGGCAGGTTTTGATGCGCCGGCCTATGGCGCCTGGAATGCTTTTCGTGACAGTGACGATGCCCGTTATGTTGCCTTGACCCTGCCGAGAACCATGGCGCGTTTGCCCTATGGTGCCGAGACAATGCCGGTGAAGGCGTTTGCGTTTGAGGAGTTTGCCTCAGATGCTGACGGCCACCGCCATCCGGACAGTGGTAAAAGCTTTGTCTGGAGTAATGCCTGCTATGAATACGGCCTGCTATTGACCCAGGCATTTACCCGGTTTGGCTGGTGTACGGCTGTTCGTGGGATGGAAAACGGCGGCAAGGTGGAGAACCTGCCCTTGTACAGTTATACGACGCCTGCGGGAGAACGGGTGGTCTGGAGCCCGACTGAAATCAATTTTACCGATGAGCGGGAGAAAGAGTTGAGTGATCTCGGCTTTTTACCGCTGGTGCATTACAAGAATACCAATTTTGCCGTTTTCATGGGTGGGCAAACGGCTCAACGACCGAAAACCTATACCTACCCTGATGCAACATCCAACGCCGCTATTTCAGCACGTTTACCCTATATCATGGCCAGTAGTCGCATTGCACACTATCTCAAAATGATCGGGCGTGATCGCATTGGTTCCCATATGGAGCCCGAGGATGTCGAGAAACAGCTTAACGAATGGATTGGACAGTATGTTAACCCCAATGCTATCGGCAATGAGGCCAAGGCAAAGCATCCTCTGCGTGAGGCGTCGATCAAAGTACAGGAGCAAACAGGTCGGCCTGGCTGCTATTCTGCCGTTGCCTATATGCGCCCCTGGCTGCAGATGGAAGAGCTGACAACGTCATTGCGCATGGTTGCGCGTATTCCCGGTTAGTACCGGCTTAATTAGTTGCCATATGCCGTCTTCTGCCCCTGTCACGGGAAATGCGTTTATCTGTGAGGCCTGCCAAGGCGATCTCGGTTCCGAGGATCATGCAAGGGCTATCATTGCTTGTCTGATGGCTGAACTGGATGCTGTGCTTACTGAGCAGTTAACGCTCGTTGTCCGTCATGAACAGTTTCAGGCGCTGGAGGCCTCCTGGAGAAGTCTGGCGGGTACGGTGTTGGCCCAAGGCAGTAAAGGCGGCCAGCGCCTGAAACTATTGGATTGCACTTGGGCTGAATTATCCGCCGATCTTAATCTTGCCTCTGACATACGACGAAGCGAACTGTTTCGCAAAGTGTATTCCTGTGAACTGGATACCGCAGGTGGAGAACCTTTTGGACTGTTGCTGGTGGATCACCGGGTATCAGCAGGGGCTTCCTCGGCGACAGGGTTTGATGATCTATATACGCTCCAGTTGCTCGCGGACCTGGGGGCCAGGGCGCTGTGCCCGGTCGTTAGTGGGGTAGACCGGCATTTCTTTGGGGATGATCCGTTACGCATACTGCATGATCGGTCCCGTGTTAGCAGAATTCTGGACAGTGAGGATATGGCGTCCTGGCAATTACTGCGCACGATTGAGTCAACCCGCTTCCTGGGGCTGGTGTTGCCCGATATACGACTCCGTACTCGCTGGCAGGACTGTTTTCCTGGCTTTGTGTTCAGTGAACCGGCGGATAATGACGGTGAGTTGTGGGGGAGTGCGTCCTGGGCCTTTGTTGCGAATGTGATGGGGGAATTTAACCGAATCAGCTGGTTTGGTTTTCTCCGGAGCTGTGACGAAAGTGGTACGTCTGGGGCGATTGTCAACCACCCTTACGTGTCAGGGAGAAGCCGGCAAGGGATTCCAAACTACCTGTGTTCGCCGGTTGCCGATATAGACTTGCCTGCCGAGCAGGATACGTTTTGGGCTGAGTTAGGGTTTATTCCTCTGTGCAGTATTTACCTTAGCGGACAGCTTGGCTTTTTCAGTAATCAATCTGTTTACCGGGCAGATAGCCATCACAATGAACAGGTCAAGACCATGATTCAGACGACACTGATGGCCTGCAGGTTTGCGCATTATGTCAAGGTGCTGGCCCGTGATCTCGTGGGTAGCTGGGACAGTGCCGATGAGTGCCGCCAGTTGCTGCAGAACTGGATACAGGATTATGTCAGTGAAGTTGATTATGGTGAGGATGTTGTCATGGCTCGATACCCGCTGAGGGCGGCCAAAGTGGTGCTGACGACGGATCCGGAGGATCAAACCCGTTACCGATGTGAAATCAGCCTGCTACCACAGTATCAATATGATTACCTTGACAGCTATATCCAGCTCGCTACCGATGTAGTATCGGGCAAGTCACCGTGATGGGAAATACGATGTAGATTAACGGCATTAGCCAGGAGCGTGGAATGGGATTGGCAGCACGCTTTGAGCAGGAGCGGCAAGTGAGTGATGAGGCACTGCGTGCCGAAATTATTCACCACCTGATAACACTGTTATCGAGTCGACGCCCTGTCTGGGGGCGCGTGCCGGACAACGAGATTCTCATGACGTCCATTGCCGGTTTAGGTTTGGTGGATCCTCCACGTCGTGTATCGGACTGGCAGGGACGTCAACTGGCTGAGGATGCCAGTGACCTTCTTCAACGCTTTGAACATCGTCTGAGTCATATCCGTGTCGGGGTCATTGAGGCAAACCGAACCAGTAATCGGATTCAACTCCACATTGAAGCTAGCCTTGGTGCGTCGTCAATGAAACATAAGATGGGGCATGATGGTGACGTATTTGATACCCGCCTAGAAGTGACAGGGTTTTGATCATCAGGATGGACCACGGGAGGCCGCTAAGGTGCCTGAGTCACTGTTAAGCTATTTTGAGCGTGAGCTGGTGTTCCTACGGCATACGGCGTCTGATTTTGCCCGGTTACACCCTAAGGCGGCACGGAATCTGGACATCAGCGTTGGGAGTATCGAGGATCCGGATCTTATTCGTCTGACCGAAAGCGTGGCATTATTGAATGCCAGATTACAGCAGCGTCTGGATGACCGTTATCCGGAACTGGTTCATCAATTACTGCAACTGCTGTTTCCCCATTTTCTTCGACCGGTGCCGGCTTGGATTATGATGATCTGCGAACCGGATGAGGATCTTGGGGCACCGCAGAACATTCCCCGTCATTCGACGTTTGAAGCGTTAACCCGAAATAATGAGCGCTGTCTCTTTAGAACCTGCCGTGAACAGACGGTTTATCCTTTTCGAATAAGACACGCTGAAGCGCAGATGGCGCCCTTCGACTGCGAGCGTCCCGTTGGCGCGGAAGACGCACGTGCTGCCATTACCCTCCGTATTGAGGCCAATGACCCCGATATTAACCTTAATGAGCTGGGGCTCGATTGTTTGAATGTGCACCTGTGTGGTGAGGGTAAGTTTGTTTTGCAGCTGTATGATGCGCTGATTCACGGTCTGCAGCAAATTACGATAAAAATGGGTGGTGTCGTCAATCGTCTGCCGCCATCCAGTCTTTACGGCGCTGGCTTTGAGGATGAGTGCAACCTGCTGCCGTACAATGCCAAAACCTTTGCCGGTTTTCGTCTTTTGAGTGAACTTTTCCTGTATCAGGAAAAGTTCAATACGGTCACGCTGGATTGTTCAAATATCACTGGCACCGGGGCGGTGATGGAGATTGTACTGTTTCTGGATGATTTACCGGCCAATATTGTTCGTCTTTTGTCAGAAGACAATTTCAAGTTGTTTTGTATTCCTGCCGTTAACCTGTTTCCGGTGATATCCGAACCGATAAATATTGACCATAAGCGCCGTCACTACCCTGTGATGATGACCAGTGAGTCTGCTGACAGAGAGCCTGGAACGTACGATGGGAATACCGCAGGCAAAGAGGGACTGGAAGTATTTTCGATCGAGCGAATGTTGGATGTTACCGGAGGGGAAAGCCGGTATGTTCCGCCATTGTTTGGAGAAAATTACCGCCCAACACAGTCTTCCATGCGTTGGTGCCTCCATCAAACGCAACAGGATGACGGCACCTTGTTAACTACTGTGTCTGTGGCGGATATGGGGAGTGAACCCATTCGGCAGGAATCGGTCTGGATGGCAGAGGCGTTGTGCAGTAATGGCCGACGGGTGAATCATCTTCCCCCCGCTGTTTCCCTGACCAGCCTTGATACCCTTTCACTGTCGGGTACCGTCCGACTGCTACAGCGGCCGCATGTTCCCGTAAGAAACTTTGATCGAAAAGAAGCGCCTTGGCAGTTACTGGCGCATCTGCACTTTAACTTCAACGCCCTGTTTGAGGCGGAGAGTCCGCCTGCCGCGTTGCGTTCATTGCTATCGCTGTATAATTTTGGCGCCAGCCGAAAAAACCAGTTCTATATTGATGCGATCATCGGACTGGATGCCCGTCAGGTGGTGGAACCCTTCCGTCTCAATCGACGAAGTTGCCTGGTGACGGGGACGCGAATCAATGTCACGTTGAACATCCATCCCGTCGATGGTGGACTCTGCCTGCTGACGGGTTTTCTGGATCGCTTTTTTTCGGGTTTTGCCGGATTCAACAGTTTTACCCAGGTGGTTATTCAACTGGAAGGGATGGAAGAGCATTACCAGGTTTTTCCGAAGAGGGCAGGATGCAAGGGCATGATCTGATGCATTCACTGATCAATACGCCTGGCAGCTTTTCGCCGTGCCAGCTTGTCAGGTTGCTTTTGAGAAACTGTCTGGCAACCGAGTCAGATATACACTACAAAACCGACCTTCTGGCAGGTTATAAACCGATGGCGGTGGTCAGCCTGCAACGGACCAGTCACACCCATTGGCAGGTGACATTGCATCAAGACGCTCTGGGGGGGGCACTGGGTGTGATGCCCCGTTATCTCTGGGATGATGTGTTGCGTCTCTGGCTGGAGCAGGGGCAGGGCGCGGGGATTGCGTTTCTCGAGATATTCAATCAACGCAGTCACCAGCTGAGCTATCGGGTGGAGTATAAATATGACTTTGCACAGTTGGCTGAGAACGCTGAATGTCAATATCACCAGTCCCTTGGCTCTCTGTATCAGTATCTTTCCGCCATGACCGGGACGACAGGCATGCGGAGCCTGAAGTCTACACACCTGTTTCAGTATGGTGCACTGCTGGGGATGCATATTACTAATCCGGATGCCTTATCGGACATTCTGGAGGACTATTTTGGTTGGCAATTTCGTGTCATCCCTTCGGATCAGGGCTATGAACCGCTATCACGCCATAGCCTGACCTCGGTGGGATATGGCGGGATGAATCAGCAATTGGGCAGGGACGTCCTGATCGGACGCAGTGCCACCGTCCCTTTTGCGCATCTGGATATCAGGATGTTGGCGGATAAACCCTGCGCGTTGCGTCATATACAGGATCAGGGATTATTTGATGCCATTCTGGAACTGGCTAAGCGATTTGTCGGTCATCAGGTGAAGGTTCACCTGCAACTCGAAATTGATAATGATTACCTGCCGCCATTGCAGCTGACAGAAGGCTTCCAGCTTGGGCTCAATACCTATATGCCGTTGCAGGAAGAGGGCGACAGAAAGGTGATCCTGCCATTGAAACGGCAGATGAAGCGAGAAATCTAAAGCAACCTTACCCAAGTCAACTATTCTCTCTGGGGTTGAATGCAGAGACTGCAACTGCCCTGTAAGCGGCATTTTTCATGAGAGTATCAGTGCTTCTCGGAACATCCGGTATTGGCGTGATGTATGGGATTGGTTATCAGAATTATCGCATCACCGGAAGGTGAATCCGTGACTGACTGGAGTGTGACGTTTCCCGAAGGTGGAGGCAGTATCGGGAGAGTGCCCGGTGTAACTCTGCAGCTATCAGACAATCGACGTATTGTTTCGGGTACCCATGCGATTATCAGCAGATATCAGCAGGGTTATCGCATTACCGATGTGAGTACGAATGGTCTTTATATCAATGGCAGTACGCGACCATTGGGGCGTGAATGTCACCAGCCTTTGAACGATGGTGATATTCTTGATGTGGGTGAATACCGTCTCCAGGTAAGTTGTTTCAGTCCCGGGCAACCGACGCTTCAGGATCCTCAACACAGTGGTGCAGTAGCGCCTTGTGATGCCATTGATGACCCCTTGGGTAAGACGACAGACAACAGTCAGGTATTGACTTCAAAGTCTCGTAACACAGAAAAGTCTGAAAGCCCCTATAGGCAGTCAGACAGGCATGCAGTCACTCAGAACAATGTTCTTGGTTCTTCGCTGGAACCTGACCCTTTCACCGAATTTGATATTGATCAGCAGCCATCAACAGGCATTGACCAGAACGAGGACAGGGACGCTATTGCAGAAGCTGAAGCATCTTTCTGTCAGGCATACAGCAAGCGATCGCTGACAGAGTTCAATGAACCGGCCCCGTTGCTGTTTGATGGCGGGAAGGTAGGGCCAACCTCTCACAGAGGTGCGGAGCATCAGGAGTTGGCCTTTGTTCTTGGCCAGATGCAATGGTTTGAACAACGAAACCAGGCGAGGGAAATGGACCTTTATGATTGCCTGGAAACGGCCTTTAACCAGGTGATCGAAGAACTGGATCCAGCCTTGCTGGCGGCAACGTTTGACGAGTATGCCCCGCACAGTCGGTGGTGGCCGGGAAGAAAGGCATTCTATTGGCGGATGTACTGTAGGCATTTTCAGAAGTCGGTCAGCAGCCGGGATCTCTTGCTGAAGTTTCGAGGCTGTTTTGACCAGCTGTATCAGCGCAAGAACTGGCAGGGTAAAGGGTGATGCATCGTCACCCCGTTGCAGTAAGGATGGTACTGGGACTGTTGCTCTTTTTAAGCGGTTGCAGCTTTTTCAGCGGCTGGTTTGGGCAGCACCAACCGACAGTAACCATTGACGTGCATGTCTCACCACAGATCAACCCAAACGCACAGGAACAAGCGACACCGGTTGAATGGCGTATTTATCAATTATCGCGTAGGGATTTTTTTGATCAAGCCGACTTTCTGTTGCTATTTGATGATGACCTCTCTGTTTTGAAGGGCAGTCTGCTGAACCGACGTCTACCGGGTAGTGTTCTGCCAGGTAGTCAGGAGACTGTCACGCTGCCCCTAGCACAGGGGGCACTGTATCTGGCAGTGATGGTGGCCTTTGCCAACTACCCGGATGCGACGAACAAAGGCGTTGTTGTTCTTCGGCCTGATCATGATAACCGGGTTCGCCTTGATATTGAGAATATCTCGGCCAGACTCACGGCAGTGAAATAAACGCCTCAGGGCAGGGTTCTGTGCATGGGTTGGACAGGGTATAGGGCATAGGATATGGACAGGAAAAAAGTGGTCTGGAGTGAAGGGATGTTTCTCTGCCCGCAACATTTCCAGCAGCAGGAACGGTATCTTGAGGACTATGCTCGGCGCTATCTCGAACAGTTACAGCCTGGGCGTTATGGTTTGACGGATCTGGCACTGGATGAACATTTGCTGGCGATAGGGAAAGTGGGGGTCAGGCAAGCCAGCGGTCTGTTTCCGGATGGAACACCGTTTAACCTGAGAACAGCCGTGGCGACCGAAGTGCCGGAGGATACCCGTGACAAAATTGTCTATCTGGCACTGCCCGTTTATAAGACGGGCAGTGTCGAAGTCGGGGATAACACGTCGGACAACCGACGTTACCATCTGATCAGTTATCAGGCCTTTGATGCCTGTCGTGAAGACAGTGACAGCATTCAGCTTGATGTGGCGGAACTGAATATTCGGCTCAAGCTGGAAGGTGAGGATATTCAGGACCTGACCTTGATTCCGGTTGCGCGCGTCCATGAGCGTAAACCGGATGGGGTGGTTGAACTAAACAAGGCATTCATACCAGTGTGTCTGCACTTTGGTGTCTCGGATTACCTGGTGGATCATGTCAATGACCTTTATACCCAGATGTTGTCCCGTGCAAGGGATATCGCGCACCGCATCCGTGCAGATAAAAGTAACAAGAGCCCGCAGGCGTTAATGGAAGATCATTTATGGCTTCAAACGCTGGGTCGATGGTTACCGTTACTTCAGTCATGGCTGAATGAACGACGGATGCATCCCGAAGAAATCTATCGTTGGTTGTTAGTGATTCAGGGAGATTTTTGCGCGCTGGAGGGCCGGTTGCAGGATGAACCGGAGACCTTCCAGGTAAACAGGTTGTACGTCTTGTTTTC
This sequence comes from Oceanospirillales bacterium LUC14_002_19_P2, assembly GCA_002084115.1. Lineage (GTDB taxonomy): Bacteria > Pseudomonadota > Gammaproteobacteria > Pseudomonadales > Endozoicomonadaceae > Kistimonas. Next base: position 18,544 of record MUIA01000158.1, read on the forward strand.
TGGCCTGTTCTCTACGTTACGCACCCAGCTACAACAGGTGCGTGTTGATGCTGTTGTGCAATTGCCGTGGGATGATTCACTGTTGATCCGGCGGCGGTTATTGCGAACCAGTATTCAGGACCGTTCCCTGTACTCTGCGAGCCGATTTATTTTGTCAGTGACAGCCTCTATGGGGACTCAGGAACTCAGTCGTCAGTTCCCTCTATTATGCAAACTCGGTGGCAACAGCCGTATTGCAGAGCTGGTTCGTAATGCATTGTCGGGCATTTCACTTCAGGTATTGCCTGTACCGCCGGTTGAGCTAAAGGTCAAGACGGATGCTGCCTATTTTGAGCTGGATACTCGTTCCCCCCTTTGGCTGGAAATGTTGCAGAAAGAAGAGTCGCTTGCCTTGCATATGGATGAGCAATTGGGGGATGTGACTGTTGAGCTGTTCGCTATTCGCTGATGGGTAGTGTCATCAGGGGGCATGTCGGAGATGATGTGTGACTTCGCTGTTTGTTGATGAAGAGACTGTAGACATCCGGGCCGTCGATAAAGAACCATCATCGGATCCCAATCAGGAACCCTCGCCGGGCGCGTCTGATGGAGCCGATCTCTGGGAATTGTCGAGCCTGCCTGAACGTTTTGATCTTCACCCTAACCCCCTGATCAATATTTCCCATGAAGTGATAGCGGTGCTTGTTGCCTTGCCGCGCCTTGGATACCCCCAGGATATCCGGCAGTTTCGACTGCTATTACTCGACCTGATCGCGGAGGTGCGAAATCGAGGCCTGTTTCTGGATTACCACGCCAGTGTGATCGATAAAACCTGTTTTGTCCTTTGTGCGGCTCTGGATGAAATGATTATGAATACAGACTGGGGGGAGGCTGCGAACTGGGGTAATAACACATTGGTCAGTAGTGTGTTTAACCAGCGTAACGGTGGAGAAGTGTTTTTTGACCTGCTTGACCAGGCTTTGCGGCAGCAAATGCGGCTGGTGGATTTTCTTGAAGTTCAGTACTGCCTGTTACAACTGGGGTTCAGGGGACGGTACCGGGATATGGCTAATAGCCCTGTCAGTGAATTCAGCGCCAGTATTCTGAAATTGCTGTTCCGACAGCACCATAAGGGCACGATGCCAACCGAAAAATCTCGAGAGAAACCTGCCAGGTACGGCAAGCCTTTCCGTTTTGTTCCATTCTCGTGGTTATTGATGGGCGCAACCATCCTGGTGGCGATTACGGTGATGATTTCCGAACTTTGGTATGGCAGTCAGTCGGCCGTTCTGTTGTCGCAATATGAACGTCTGGCCATGGAGGTCTTCTATACCGATACAGAGCAGGATGAGGCAGCCAGTACGGTATCGGATGATGAGACGTCTCGTTTGCTGCGCTCCGCCGGTGTCCTGACCGGCCAACTGTTTGAGCGTGTCTGGTCAGTGACTCTGACACCGTTTGAGCGTGAGAGTCGTGCTCGCGCAATCAGTAATGAACTGACCCATGCCGGCTATCTGGCAACAGTCACACCTGCTAGGGATAAATGGGTGGTTAAAATTCCAGCGACAAGCCGCCAGAAAGCGGAGTTACTCAAAAATGAGCTGGGTATACGCTATAACCTGACGGTAACGGTAGAACTGGATCTTTTACCGGAATCCGGTGTAGAGCGGGTACCAGGCGAATGAAACGCGTATTGCTGGCGGCACTGAGACCGCTGTTGCTGGTAACCGGGATCAGCATGCTGTCGGTTATCAGTGTTGTCTGGCTCCTAAGCGGTTTTATGGCGCCAGGACTTGGCATGCTACTGCGTTTACTGGTGATTCCGTTGCTGCTGACCAGTATTGCAGGCGTTGCCTGGTGGTATCACCGTCGCAAGACCAGCTGGCGTACGGTTCAGGAAAAAAAGACCACACTCACCGATCTGGAACGGGATAAAACAGCATTAGCGAGTTTGTTTGGGGATGCCATCAAACAGTTAAAGAACCGTCAACGACTTGCGACACGAAGCCTTTATGAACAGGCGTGGTATGTGGCACTCGGTGACGGCCGCAGCGGCAAAAGTACACTGTTGTCCAGTAATAATCTTGAACCACTGTTTCTGTATTCAAAGGATGAAGAAACGTCCGCCAACTGGTTGTGTCGGTTTTGGGTAGGGGAGCGGGTCGTGGTGATTGAGACTGGGCCAGGACTGGTGGGAGCCAGTGTTAATGAGGCGCTGTGGCACTATTTTGCTGATTTGTTAATGAAATATCGGCCAAGGCAAGCATTGAATGGCCTGATCATGGTAATCAGTTGTGCTGATCTGCTGAATGGAAGTCGCGATGGCCGCCGTAATCTTGCCAGTCGTATTCGTGAGGCTATTTTAACGCTGAATAATCGTATCGGTATTCAATTGCCGGTTTATGCGACTTTCAGTTGTGTGGATGCTATCCGTGACTTTTTACCCGCATTCAGCAGCCGGCGAGAGGGCGGGGCAGACACACCGTTTGGCGATCTGGTTGAGCAGTATGACAACAGGCATTTTGATGTGGAATGGTTTCGGCATTCGCTGCAGACCTTATTGTTGGGGTTGGTCGATAAACAGTTAAGGTCCATGCAGCAGGGACGACGTCCGGAAAGCTGGCAATCCCTTATTGCCCTGCCGTTCCAATTGCAACTATTTGGACGGGTCATGGAAAATTTCTGCAAGGATCTCTGTACGGAGTCCTTGCTCAGGGAGTATGTCTGGCTGCGGGGGTATTTTCTGTTTACCTCCGAACAGCAGGGTGCGCAGTATGATTTATTAACTCAGGCGGTCTCCAATTTTGGCGGCTGTGCCAGCACGACGGCTTACGATCAGGTGCCGGGTCGGATGACGCTGTTTGCTAGCCGGTTGCTGCAACAGGTCATATTACCGGAATCGGGGATTGCAGGGCGGAACCGGCAACAGGAGAGTCGCTACCTGTTTGCCCACCTGTTGGTGATACTGGTATTGGTGTTGTCATTGGGCGTGTTTATTTACCAGATGCGTGCGAATTGGATCAGGGATGAATCCTATTTTCACAGTATGCAATCGCGCCTGGCGCTTTATCATTCAGAAATATTCCGCCTTGAGCGGCAGGAGAGAACCACAGACCTTGCTTATGTGCTCCCTGTTCTGACTGACCTGAGGCAGCTCTACCTGGAGGGGAACCGTAAGAAACCCTGGTATCTGCGCAGTAGTCTGTTTGAGGGGAACCTGTCGAAGGCGGTAACCCAGGCGTACCACAATCATCTCCAGCAATTACTGTTACCCAGGCTGATAGACCTGACGGCGATTGCCTTACAGCAAAGCCTTGATGACGATGATACCGGACAGGTTTTCGAACATCTTCGTTTTTACTTGATGCTGTTTAACAAGCGCCTTTTGAATACCAGTGGCCTGAAGCGTTTTCTGCTTGGGCGCATGGCTGTCTTTGTCCCACAACTGAATGGGCACCAGGCAGAGCAACTGGTCAGCGAACTGTTGGATTCCGAGTATGCCGCCGTCTACAAGCCCAGAGAGCCGCTGGTTGAAATGGCGCGTCAGAGTCTCGCCGGGGTGCCTGTTGATCAACTCATTTATGGCCGGCTCAAGGCACTGCCAGATAATCGTGAAACACTGGATGTCCGTCATTTCATGGGCAAATATTTTCCACTGATGGCCCGCTTCCGGCCCGGATTCAAGGCATTTACCCTGCCAGTGATGTATACCGCTATGGGTTATGCCAATCTGGATCTCTCCGTAAAGTCACCGCTTCTGCGGCAGTTATTGACGGAATACCGGTTGATCATGGGAGATTTACAGGGGCCTTTTAACGTGGATCTGCTGGCGCTCAGCACCAATATCCAGAACCTGTATTTTTCAGATTATATTTATCGCTGGAAAAACCTGTATGACAATATTGAGGTTGCCCACTTTGATACGCTCATCCAGCTGTGCACCTCCCTGGAAGTCTTGCGGGCGCCCTCCATCAGTCCTCTCCTGGATGCGCTGAATTTTCTTGTGGCAAATACCCAGCTAGTTCAAACCAGGGAGCCATTAGAGACATCTGTTATCGAAAAAACGGCAGGCAAAGCAGGTCGGCAGGGGGCGAAGTGGCTGGCCTCGGATCAACAGTATCGCCTGCACCCTGCTTATGTGGTGGATGAGCAGTTTCAGCAATACGCCGATTTTGTGGAAACCCGCCACGAGCAGGGGTCAGCGTTCGAACGGCTGGAACATTGTGTGTCGAATCTCGATGTCTACCTGCAGGACGCGCTGACAGCACCCGATCCGGGTGAAGTCTTTTTTACGTATGCACTGGCCCATGCTGCTGGAAACAATGATCCTATCCGCTGCATTGATACGGTGTCCACACTGGCGCCGTCGGTGGTGGCCAGCATCGGCCAGGCCCTGTCTCAGCAGATCTGGAAGCTGGTTCTTATGGAGGCGTACCGGCATATCGACAAGCAATGGCGTCAGAATGTATTGCCAGTATACAAGTCGACGTTAGCGGGGCGTTTTCCTTTTGCCGTCAGTGAAGGGTGGGAATCCTCCCTGTCGGCCTTTGTCACGTTTTTCCGTCCGGAAGGCGTATGGGATGGGTTCATGACAACCTATCTGGCACCGTTCATCGATTGGCAGGGGGCGAAACCGGTGGTGAAATCGATTGATGGTTTCCGGTTGCCGCTCAAACCCCAGGTACTGGATTTGATGATCAAGGCAAAACGCATTCGTTATGTTTACCTGGATGCCAATGGTCAGCAGTTGTCTCTGGATTTGACCGTCCGGGCACTGGATATGAGTCCGGATGTGACCGATTTTATCCTGTTTGCCGCGCGGCCGATCTTCAAGTACCAGCATGGTCCCCGGGTCTGGGGCTCGTTGCACTGGCCAACGGATGATACGCCAGATACTGGTGTAACAGCGCAGTTCTTCCGTAGCGGCGTCTTACTGGCAGAAAAGCAATATAACGGTCCCTGGGCACTGCTGCGTTTTTTCTGGGATGCGCGGATGAAAGCCGACACCATGGGCGTGATATTCGAATACTCGCTGGGTGACCGATCCATCAAATTGCATGGATCCGCGATTGATGAATACCCGGGGCCCAGGGCCCAGGAACTGTTCCTGAATTTCAACCTGCCGGAAACGCTGCTATGAAATTCAGTAACGCATTTCTTACTCGGCAGGTGAAATATCGACTGGCAGGGCGCTTTACACTAGAAAGCCCATTTAGTGCACGGCGACGTGTCGTACAGGCCTATGATCATGAGAGTGGGAAGCGGGTTGCACTCAAGCAGGGATCGCCAGAGCGATTAGGAAGGGAATGGGCAAGGTTAAACACCCTTTCAGTGAGGGGGGTTTTACCGCCGACGCTATTGCTTCCTGCCATGGGATTGATGGTGTTTCCCTGGTTACCGTCAGCCAATTTGGCTCTACGGTTGCTGGCCGATGACATTTCACCATTAGAAGGATTAGCTGTCTTAAAGCAAGTTGGGGAAGCCGTATGTCATTTTCACCGACAAGGGGTTCTTCATGGTGATATAAAGCCAGCTAACATCATTCCAGCATTGGGCGGTGTGCTGATTGACTTTACGGACGCATCCGATATTGGCATGCCTGTTTCTCAGGTTATCCCGTGTTACCTGTCTCCGGCTTTTGCTGCGCCAGGGGTATTACGAAACCAGGGGAGGATGCGTGAATCCTTCGACTGGTTTTCAATGGCTGTCACGCTGGAATTGATGGTATTCCGACAGCATCCTTTTTCAGGCAAAACCATCCTTGACATATCGGAACATGCATGGAGGTCAGGGCATCATTGTTTTGATTGGAAAGCCTGCTGTCGGGGACATGAAATCACGCCGGCAGAATTTATGGATGTACTGGATCACTGTTTCCATGCGGTTGAGACGCGTTGTGCAGGGGTGCACCAAGCTGAAGATGCGTCATTACCCAGTGCTGGTGTGGACCGGGAATGGTCCAGAGTCCGAACAGCATGACCAGTATGCCGGCACCAGCTCTGACACCTCGGTGTTGCAGAACCCCTTTTATCTGGTCTGCCAGTAGGCCCGTCGCCAACAAAACCGGGATGGTACCAATCCCAAAGCAGAGCATCAGTATCGCTGCGTTCCAGCTGCTGGCACTGGATGCTGCCCAGATCAGCGTACTGTAGACGAGTCCGCAGGGTAACCAGCCCCAGAGCATGCCCACAACAAAGGCCCGGGGAGGGGTGGTGATCGGCAACAACGCTGCAGCCCGTGGCTGTATATGTCGCCAGAGTCGATGGCCGGCCTGTTCAAGTTTGGTGAGGCCAAGCCACCATCCGGAAAGGTACAACCCCATGGCCATCAACATCAGCCCCGCCAACCAGCGAATAGCCAGGCTGGTTTCACGACTGAATCCGCCCAGAAACCAGCCTAATGTTCCCATCAGGAAGCCTGCGATGGCATAACTGATAATCCGGCCGGAATTATAAGCCAGAAGTAAAGACAGACGACGTGGTAGGGTATTGCCAGCAGGTGTCGACAGAGTCAGGGCCGACATGATTCCCCCGCACATCCCAATACAATGTGCACCGCCGAGCAGGCCAAGAATGATAGCGGTCGTATACTGCAGTGTTTCAGGCATAAAAGAGTGTGAACGAATAAGATTGGCAGTCTATATACCGCCAGAGTGCAGCCATTGTCGTGATAGAGATCACTATCTATTCCTTTTTATCCTGTTTATCGGTGTGCGTTGGCGTTTTCCGGGGCTTGTCATCAAACAGGATGCTGTGCGCTGGTCCTTCCATGTCATCAAACTGGCCATTATCAACGGCCCAGAAGAACAGAGCCAGAGCAATGATCACAAAGATCACTGCCAGAGGAATCAGCAAGTATAAACTGGCCATGGTATCAGGCTCCCTGGAAAGAGGTTACAGACAGTTTACCCTTATCCAATACCGGTGTCTCAGGTGCCAGGCGAGCCAGCCGCATGGCGTTACCAACCACAATCAATGAACTCAGTGACATACCAATTGCGGCCATCCAGGGAGCAATCAGGCCGGTCGCTGCCAATGGCAGGGCAGTGATATTATAACCCAGTGACCAGAACAGGTTTTGCCAGATGATACGGCGTGTTTGCCGGGCTAGGTCGAATGCAGTGAGCAGACGCTGAAGGTCACCGGTTAACAGGACGGCATCGGCGGTAGTACGTGCCAGATCCGTGGCATTGTTCAGAGCCAGTGAAAGATCAGCCTGCGCCAGCACGGGAACATCATTGATGCCATCCCCCACCATCAGAACCTTGGCGCCGTGTGACTGCCGGGTACGGACATGCTTGAGTTTATCGTCAGGAACGGCGGAGGCCAGCCATTGCTCGATACCCAGTTCGCCGGCCATCCTTGAGACAACATCAGGGGTATCTCCACTGAGAAGCTCAACGGTCAGGCCTCGTCGCTGAAGGGCGTTGATGACCGTAGCCGCTTCAGGGCGCAGTTCATCATCAAGCTCGAACCAGGCTACGGGCTGTGCGTTACAACTGAGCAATAACCATTGCCCTGACGCATTAGGTGGTGACAGGTTCACGCCTGGCGCGCTGAAAGCTGCGGTACCTATCCGATAAAGGTTGTTGTCTATGTAGCCGCTTAGACCTTTGCCTGTGGTGTTGGTTATATCGTTGGCTGTGTAGGGGGATTCGCCTGAGAAAGCCTGGGCGATGGGATGCTCTGAATGACTTTCAAGGGCGCTTGCAAGGTGAATCACATCATCCTGTTTTAGCGTGCAATTTTCCGCAAGAATGACTTGCCGCAGAATAAGTCTGCCTTTGGTGAGTGTTCCCGTTTTATCAAAAATCACATGGGTTACCTGATTGAGGCCTTCGAGCACATGACCTCGGCTTATAAGAATTCCCAGTTTTTGCAGGGTTCCGGTCGCGGCAGTCAAGGCGGCAGGAGTGGCAAGAGACAGGGCACAGGGGCAGGTGACCACCAGGACGGACAGCGTTACCCAGAAAGCATGTCCCGGATCAATTTGACTCCAGAGGCTGTAAACGACGACAGACGTCACTAGCACGGCGGCAACAAAGAATCCGGCAACCCGGTCTGCAATCCGGGCGATAGCCGGTTTTTCGCTTTGAGCACGTTCTAACAGCCGGACAATGGCAGAGAGTCGAGTATCGTCACCAATACGGGTAACCTCAATATCCAGTGCGTTCTCGGTATTCAGGCTGCCTGCGATAACCCGTTCACCGGCGCTGCGGGCAACCGGCATGTATTCTCCGGTCAGGGCTGATTCGTTCAGACTGGAATGGCCGCTGATGATCATGCCATCGGTTGGGACGCTGTCGCCCGGTAATATGCGGACTCGATCACCGGGCTGAAGATCGGTAACGGGAATCCGTTCAGTCTGGTTTCCGCTGAGTTTAAGGCAGCTGGCTGGCAGGAGGTTACGCAAAGCACGACCTGCCTTGGCGGTTCGGTGTCTGGCCCGTAATTCGAGGTAGCGTCCCAGTAGCAGGAAAAAAGTAAACATACTGACGGAGTCAAAATAGACTTCGCCATGTCCGTGCCATGTCGCCCAGAGGCTGGCAACATAAGCCCCGCCAATGGCAATGGAGACTGGGACATCCATGCCCAGGTGTCGGGTTTTCAGGTCACGCCATGCCGCAGTGAAAAATGGACGGGCGGCGTAGAAAACGACGGGCGTTGCCACAAAGGCACTGATCCAGCGGATAAAATCTCGATATTCAGCTTCCATATCCTGCATGGCACCAGCATACAGGGCGACGGCATACATCATTACCTGCATGGCACCAATACCTGCAACGGCGAGCCGTCGGATGAAGACCCGGTGTTCCTGCTGCATCAGCGCTTCCTGACGCTCTGCCCGCCAAGGGTGGCCTTTGTAGCCGATATGGTGAAGTTCCAGCAGAATGTCACTGAGCTTGACGCTATCAGGGTCCCAGCTGACGGTTGCACTGTGCTGACTCAGATTGACGGTAACATTAGAGATACCTGTCAGGTGTGACAGGTGTTTTTCAATCAGCCAGACGCAGGCTGAGCAGGTAATCCCTTCAATCAGCAAGCGCGCTTCCCGGGTACCATCCGTATTCGTTCGGACAAAATCTGATTGCATGTCTTCACGGTCATAAAGCGCCAATTCTGCTTGTAAGATCTGGTTGGCAGATTCAGCCCGTTCCGCAGGTTCTGTGCGAAAACGGTAATAATTATCCAGACCACCGGCCACGATGGCTTCTGCTACAGCTTTGCAGCCCGGGCAGCACATGGGCTGCTCCTCGGCTTCAATGACGGCGAAATAGTGCGGTGTACCAGCAATGGGTAAATGACAGTGAAAACAGCTTACAGTCATGAAAATCTCTATTGCTCACTACCAGAAAGGGGGGGGGCAGCAGACAGTGTGACGGGCGTACCCGGTTCAAGTACTAACTCATCGTTGAGGCGCCAGCCCGTCTGGTAAGCCTGTTCGGGAATTTGTTCATCCAGTGTTTCCAGCTGCACGTAATAACGCCCATCAACACTGCTTGTCAGGTTGCCAATATAATCACCGGAAGGGGTGAGACGCAGCATGATATCCCGGTCATTGCTTTTGAAAACCGGGGAGGAGAAGCGAAGGCGCAAGACCTCAGGGCGCTCGGGCAGATTGCCAGAGACTTTGGCGCGGACTTCGCCGGTCAGGTCATCCACACTGATAAGCACGCTGACGTCCCATTCTACCGCACGGTTTTCCCGTGACAGGTCTTCATTGATGACCTTGCCGACTTTGTAGTAGTCATCCACGACCACAGTGTCGCGATTGTTCAATGCAACGGTCAATGTAATAGCGCCCCAGGTAAAGGTCACCAGCAGAATAGTGATAATAAACCACACCCATGGCTCCTTGTGCCATGGGGTGAAAGTGTCAGACTGGTTTGGGTGATGGTGCATTACAGCATGGCCTCTGTTGGGTATTACCGGGGAGCCGGAGCAAGGAAACGGCTTTCTGTCGAGATGGGTTGCATCGTAGCAGTCTCGGCGGTGACGGTGAAGATGACGGTTGTGTTTCGCTTACCCTTTAAAGCTTGAGGGGGGGCAACCAGCCGTACCGGAATGTTGAGCAGTTCGCCAGAAGCGACTTCTACCGATGTGTCACCTTCATAAAGCAACCCGTCAAGTCCAGTGGTGGTTATACGATAACGGTGGGTTTGTTGATCCTTATTAACCAGCTTGAGGGTATAGACGTTTTCTATCAATCCATCAGCGGTTTCAGTGTACAGGCTTTGTCGATCCCTGAGGATTTCCAGCTCAATCATGGAGCGGCTGCTGACAGTGACCAGGAACATGACCGTCATGATGATCAGTGCCAGAAGGTAACCGACCAGACGAGGGCGCAGAATCTTGCCGGGTTTGCCTTCGATGATCTCGCTTTCGGTGCTGTAGCGGATCAGCCCTTTATCATACCCCATCTTGTCCATGATACTGTCGCAGGCGTCGATACAGGCGGCGCAGCCTATACATTCGTATTGCAAACCATCGCGGATATCAATGCCGGTCGGACAGACATGAACACACATCTTGCAGTCAATACAGTCACCGAGCCCCTGTGTTTTAGGATCCGCTGATTTTTTTCTTGGGCCACGCGGCTCACCCCGGGCAGGGTCGTACCAGACGGTCGCCGTGTTCTGGTCATACATGACGCTTTGGAAACGAGCATAAGGACACATATAGATACAGACCTGTTCACGTAGCCAGCCTGCATTGCCGTAGGTCGCCAACGTGAAGAAACCGATCCAGAACAAGGCCCAAGGATGCACATCCAGGATCAAAAGATTCGGTACAAGTTCACGGATAGGAGTGAAGTACCCAACAAAGGTAATGCCTGTGGCCATGGCGATAGCCAGCCAGAGGATATGTTTGAGTGCTTTTCGGAGAAACTTGGTAGAGCTCATTTCCGCTTTATCGAGGTTCATGCGCTGATTACGGTCTCCTTCCGTGATGTGTTCAGCCCACATGTACACCCAGGTGAAGACACTCTGCGGACAGGTATAACCGCACCAGACCCGGCCAGCCAGAACGGTGATAAAAAACAGGCCAAATGCACTAATGATCAGCAGACAGGACAGCAGAATGAAGTCTTGTGGGTAGAAGGTTGCGCCAAAAATGTGGAATTGACGTGCAGGCAGGTCAAACAAGATGGCCTGTCGACCACTGACTGATATCCAGGCGACACCGAAATAGAGAATGAAGAGGAATGCCCCCCCACTGATGCGCAGATTTCGAAAGAAACCTTGAAACGATCGGGTATAAATTTTTTCCCGCTTCTTGTAGAGGTCGACCACTTCAATAATTTCAGGTTCCTGGTCTAAACTACTTTTGCGGGTATTGGGCTCACTCATCCGGTCATGTCCCTGGCTGTTCACGGTGGCGCTTCGGCGTCGGATGTTATTGTTGGAATAGTGCGGGAAGCGTTTCGGTTTTTCTGAGTGCAGCCAGCATAACTACACTCAGAAAAACCGACTGCAAACTGCAGTCGGTCAGGATTGTGATTACTGGCTGTCCTTCTTGTGAGACAGGCTATAAACGTAGGCAGATACCAGGTGTACCTTTTCTTCGCCAAGGATATCTTTCCAGGGAGGCATGACACCGTTACGGCCGTTACGGATGGTGTACATTACCTGGGCCTGGGAGGAACCATACAGCCAGACACCGTTGGTCAGGTCAGGCGCTCCAAGGAGTTTGTTACCTTTGCCTTCAGCGCCATGGCAGGCGGAACAAGTGGTTTCAAATACCTTTTTACCTTTGGCAAGGTCGGCGTCGCTGAAGCCTGTATCGATACCGCTCAGGCTGCGAGCATAGGCTGACACATTGCGGACACCGGTTTCTCCAATGACGGCGCCCCACGCCGGCATTTGCCCACGACGGCCTTCCAGAAGGGTGTGCTTGATATCAGCCGGTGTGCCGCCCCACAGCCAATCGTCGTCGGCCAGGTTAGGAAAGCCGAATGCCCCGCGAGCATCACTGCCATGACAAAGCGCACAGTTATTCAGAAAGATCCGCTGTCCCATTTTCAGGGCCTTGGGATTGTCCTGCAGCTCTTCAATGGATTTCGCCGCATACTGCTGAAACAGCGGTGCATACTGGCGGGTATGCTTCGCGGTTTCGGCTTCCAGCTGGTTAATCTGAGTCCAGCCCAGTGCGCCTTTCCAGACACCCGGAAACAGGATGAGGTAGGCTGCGGTAAAAACCAGTGTGGCGACAAACAAACCAAGCCACCACTGAGGCATTGGGTTATCGTATTCCTCGATTCCATCGTAGTTGTGGCCGGTGGTTTCCGAGGTGGTTTGCTTGCGCTGGGTCTTGGTCGAGGCGATTAACAGGCCAACCACCAAGGCCAGGCAGGCAAACGTCAGGACGAATATCCACCCGCTCCAGAAACTAGACATTCTGTTTCTCCCCCATGTTCTTGTTCTTGTCGCCGCTTTCAAGCGTGCTCATGACGGCGGAACGGTGCGCCGTGTCGTCGGCGAAGGGCAGGTTGGCCGCTTCATCGAAACTACGCTTCCGCTTGCTGCTGTAGGCCCAGAACACGATGCCGATGAAAGCGATCATGCAAAAAACAGTGGCCAGTCCACGCAGAATGTTGATATCCATAAGCCCGTTACCGTTTTGTCGTCAGCGCAGTGCCAAGCCCTTGCAGGTAGGCGACCAGGGCGTCCATTTCTGTCTTGCCCTTGACCTCTGCGGAGGCATTGTTGATCTGCTCATCCGTGTAAGGCACGCCAACAAGGCGGAGTGCTTCCATCTTCTTGGCGGTGTCCTTACCGTTCAGTACGTTATCCATCAAATGCGGATAGGCTGGCATGATCGACTCAGGCACTACATCGCGGGGGTTGTACAGGTGAGCCCGGTGCCACTCATCCGAGTAGCGCTGACCCACCCGGGCGAGATCCGGACCGGTTCGCTTGGAACCCCAAAGGAACGGGTGGTCATAGACGGATTCACCGGCAACGGAATAGTGACCATACCGCTCCACCTCGGCACGCAGCGGACGGATCATCTGGGAATGGCAGCCCACACAGCCTTCATTGATGTAGACGTCACGGCCTTCCAGCTCCAAAGCAGGGTAGGGTTTGACCCCCGCAACGGGCTGGGTTGTTTCCTTTTGGAAAAACAGCGGCACGATCTCAACGAGGCCGCCAAAACTGATGGCGACGACGACGAGAATCACCATCAAGCCAAGGTTTTTTTCTACAATTTCGTGTTTAGTCATGGCTTTTAACTTCCCCCTGTCACGCCATTTGGGCGGCCAGCTTGGTCTGGTCAGGCTCAGCTGCGCGGATGGTGCGGTAGACGTTGTACAGCATCACTACCATACCGGCGAGGAAGAAAGCTCCACCGATGGCGCGGACAATATACCCGGTCTCACTCTGGATAACGGACTCGATAAAGCTGTAGGTGAGTGTGCCGTCAGCATTCACTGCGCGCCACATCAGACCTTGGGTGATGCCGTTAACCCACATGGCGGCGATGTACAGAACGGTACCGATAGTGGCCAGCCAGAAGTGTGCGTTGACCATGCTGATACTGTACATGCTGTCACGTCCCCAGAGACGTGGAATCATGTGATAAAGGGCACCAATGGAAACCATGGCTACCCAGCCCAGTGCGCCGGAGTGCACATGTCCAATGGTCCAGTCAGTGTAGTGAGACAGTGCGTTGACGGTCTTGATAGACATCATTGGGCCTTCGAAGGTGGACATGCCGTAGAACGACAGAGAAACCACCAGGAACCGCAGTACCGGGTCGGTACGCAGCTTGTGCCAGGCACCGGATAACGTCATGACACCGTTGATCATGCCGCCCCAGGAGGGTGCGAGCAGAACCAGTGACATCACCATGCCTAGGCTCTGTGCCCAGTCTGGCAGTGCCGTGTAGTGCAGGTGGTGCGGGCCGGCCCAGATGTAAATGGCGATCAGTGCCCAGAAGTGGACGATGGACAGGCGGTAGGAGTAAACCGGACGTTCTGCTTGCTTCGGTACGTAGTAGTACATCATGCCCAGGAAGCCGGCTGTCAGGAAGAAGCCAACGGCATTATGGCCATACCACCACTGGATCATGGCATCCATGGCGCCGGAATAGGCCGAGTAGGACTTCCAGAAAGTGACTGGCACCGACATGCTGTTGACTACATGGAGCAGGGCAACAGTGATAATAAATGCACCGTAGAACCAGTTGGCGACATAGATATGCTGAGTCTTCCGCTTCATGACTGTGCCGAAGAAGACGTAGGCATAAACCAGCCAGACAACGGTGATCAGGATATCGATCGGCCACTCCAGCTCGGCATACTCCTTGGAGGAGGTCAGGCCCAGCGGCAGCGTGATGGCGGCCAGCAGAATCACCAGGTTCCACCCCCAGAAGGTGAACGCTGCCAAGCCGTCAGAGACGAGCCGAGCCTGACAGGTCCGCTGTACCACATAGTACGATGTGGCGAACAGTGCGGAACCACCGAACGCAAAGATCACCGCATTGGTATGCAGTGGCCTCAGTCGACCGAAGGTCAGGTAAGGTTCAAAGTTGAGTTCAGGAAACACCAGCTGGAATGCAATCAGCAAACCAACAGCCATGCCGACGATGCCCCATACCACCGTCATCACGGCAAACTGGCGAACCACTTTATAGTTGTAGTGTGTGTTCGTTGTTGCGCTACTCATGTATGGATCCACATAACCTTCGCTTAAGTACGTACATATCCCTATTTAAGTATCAGTAAGCCGAAAAGGCAAAACAATGACTTGTGTCAAGATCAGGTCAATGTTTGCGCAATTGCTCCTCATACCCCCGCAAGGTGCTTGACGCGTTGCCAAAACCATACCGTCAGCCGTCAGGGCTGTTTCCAGTCGACATCAAAGTTTTTTAAGAGCCGGGTGCTAATGGGTATCTGGTTTATACGCTGTCTGTTGTTGATTTTGTTATCAGACAGGGCCTGCGAATGTGCCGAATCAGTCCACATCTGCAGGCCGATCCGCGAGGCGGTGACAATCATATCAGAAAGCGTGTAACTATGCGCAACCGCTTATCGATATTTCCCTATATTTGTTGTTGTTTTTTCTTGCTCGCAGGTTGTTTTGCACGTGAATGCCTGTGGCTGTCTGGTATGTGACGCTGGTGGTGATCGGTTAAGCTGCCTCATTTGTTTTGGGGGATGTTTTTAGAATGACGCCGCACCCGTTCGCGAAAAGGATTTCTGTTTCGCTGGTCTTACTGTTTTCAATGGCTTTGTCGGCCTGTTCATTACTGGATAACGGGAGTAAGCAGGAACAAAAGGCTCATGTCTGGCACTTCACGGTATTGCATACCAATGATCATCACGGTCATTTCTGGCGAAATGGCAATGGTGAGTGGGGTATGGCGGCGAGAAAGACATTGATTGACGGTATTCGCAAAGAAGTCGCTGAGTCGGGAGGTTATGTAATGTTATTGTCTGGTGGCGATATCAATACAGGAGTTCCCGAATCGGATCTTCAGGATGCCGTGCCGGATTTCAAGGGCATGAACCTGCTTGGCTATGATGCCATGGCGGTCGGTAACCATGAATTCGATAATCCGTTGCCAGTACTGCGCATGCAGGAGCAGATTGCCCAGTTTCCTTTTCTTGCTGCCAATATACGCGATGAAGCAACTGGTGAGCGTTTATTTAAACCCTATACAATATTTATGCTCGATGGTTTGCGTATAGCCGTTTTAGGTTTAACGACAGATGACACCCAGAAAATCGGCTAAGTTACCCCTGATGGTTGGTTGACCTATACTCCCTGAACCATCCGGCTATCAGGGGATGACTGTTATGAATTCCAGGCTCTTTCAAAATTTCATTGATGCGATTTCGTTATTAAC
>MUIA01000109.1 GCA_002084115.1 Oceanospirillales bacterium LUC14_002_19_P2
CCGGTTGCGGTTGTTTTGCCAAAAGAGGACAGAAGGTAGTCAGAGTACAGCTCAATCAGATCGTGTTTCATACCGGCAATAATGCCGTATTTTCAGTCTTGTGCGTAACTTGAGTTACTCAGCATTTCCTTGGTACCCTGCACGGCAATGGGGGATTTGGCCGCAATAAGCTGGGCTTTCTCCAGCACAGCGTCAACGAGACTGGCGTGATCCGGATACACCGCATTCACCAAGCCTGCCCTGCTGGCCTCATCACTGTCCATCACCCGGCCGGTGTAGGCCAGTTCACGCATCAGGCCATCACCGATAATATAGGGAAGCCGCTGCAACGTACCGACATCCGCCGCCATGCCAATATCCACTTCCTTAATGCAGAAACGGGCATCTTCTGTGCAATAACGCATATCACAGGCTGCAACCAGATCAATGCCACCGCCATAGCAGCATCCCTGTATTGCCGCCAACACCGGTTTACTGCAGTGTTCAATTGCACTCAGGGCGCCCTGAAGCTCTATGATTTTACGTCGTAACAGGCGCGCATTGCGCCCGACTTCCTTACCCAGCGAAGCACCGAGGCCGGCCATCATGGCCAGATCAATGCCGGAACTGAAATGCTTGCCATTAGCACTGAAAACAACGGCACGGACGGAGGGTTCGGTATCAGCCCAGTCAAAAATAGCGTGAATTTCCCGCCAGACGTCTTCACTCATGGCATTCGCTTTATCAGGACGGTTCAGCCTGACGTGCGCCACCTTGTCAATTTGTTCCACCTCGAAGGTTTTATAGTCGGACATCCTGTAACTCCCGTTTTTATGGATCGGGTGGGAAGAACGCGCCAACTATATCAAGGCTTCTCCAACCGTAACAGAGTGCAGCCGGGATTCAGTTAATCACCTCACACTTTCCCTTATTCCATCAAAAACCGCCATTCTCACATTGAACAATCAAAAGGACGTGCCAAGCTCAAGCACTCCAACTCCACTGATATCACGGAAAAACCATACTTATGACTGCTGCAGTATGGCCCACCCTTGGGCATCGTTTTCTTGGTGATAGTCCCGTCTGGTATAAAAAAACCATCCTTCTTTTTCTTGTCGTGAACCCCATCGTCTGGCTCTTTGCCGGTGGGCAGGTTTGCGCCTGGCTGATACTGGGTGAATTTATTTTCACCCTGGCCATGGCGCTGGAAGCCTTCCCACTGCAACCCGGTGGACTGCTGCTGATTGAGGCACTGGTATTGGGTCTGGCCACACCCGAGAATCTTTACCGGGAAGTACTGAACAATTTCCCGGTATTGCTGCTTCTGATCTTCATGGTGACGGCCATCCACTTTCTGCGGGATTTGTTGATGGTGGTTTTCTGCAAGATCCTGACCGCCACCCGAAGCCAGGCAATGCTGGCCCTGGCCTTTACGACGTCAGCCGCTTTTCTCTCGGCCTTTCTGGACGCCTTGACCGTCACGGCGGTGATCATTACGGTGGTAACCGGTTTTCATGGGCTCATCAAGCATGCCAGACAATCCAGTACCATCAGCGACACGGATTTTCAGCAATTCCGTGATTTCTTATGCGGACTCATGATGCATAGTGCCGTTGGGACAGCACTCGGCGGTGTGTTCACCCTGATCGGCGAACCCCAGAACCTGCTCATCGGTGAACAGATGGGCTGGGACTTTATGGAATTCCTTGTTCAGATGGCACCGGTTTCTCTCCCTGTCTTTGTACTGGGCCTGGGTACTTGCTTGTTTCTGGAGCGCTCCGGGCGGTTTGGCTACGGGATAACTATGCCTGAAACGATGAAGACCAGCCTTCACAGTTTCTCCCTCGGCGATCTAACCGGCAGCCGAGATACCGACAAGCTCACGCTCTCCATACAGGCACTGTCCGCTGTTTTATTGATTACCGCACTGGCATTGCATTTAGCTGAAATCGGGCTTATTGGCCTGATGATCATCATTCTGACCACATCACTCAACGGCAATAACCGGGAAGAACAACTAGCGGAAGCCTTTCGGGACGGCATGCCGTTCACGGCGCTACTGGTGGTATTTTTCGGTATTGTGGCCATGCTCCACGAACAACACCTGTTCAGCCCCCTGATTGCCTGGGTTCACAGCCTGCCGGAAGAGTTACAAACCAGCATGATGTTCGCAGCCAATGGCATTTTGTCGTCTATCAGTGACAACGTCTTTGTGGCCACGATTTACATAGAGGAAACCCGTGCAGCTTTCGATAACGGTCTGCTAACACGAGAGATGTTTGAGAAACTGGCCATAGCAATCAATGCCGGCACCAATCTGCCAAGCGTTGCTACACCCAATGGGCAGGCTGCCTTCCTGTTTCTGCTGACCTCACCGCTAGCGCCGTTGATCGGACTCTCCTACAGCCGTATGGTGTGGATGGCGCTGCCCTACACGATCGTGCTCACTGTTTCAGGACTGGCCTGTACGACCTGGTTACTTACCTAAGAGACAGGATGATTCAACAGTGGCAATGACGGATGCCATCGCCACTGTTGAACGAATCAAAGACCATGATTGCGACGTTCCTGAAGTATCGCTCTCCGCTCTGAAATAGGAATGTGCTTGGACAAAGTCTTACGGGCTTTGGCACTGGGCAACTCGCGCAGAATTTCCTGAATACAGGTGTATGAGGATAACGGACGCTTAGGGCAGCAAGATGGCATGGAAGAAAAATGAGCCAAACCACCGGCCCGTTTTATCCGCCGACCTCCTTTTGTGACATTCACCGGCTCTTGCGTCTGAATGCGACCTGCGTTATATCCTGACCCACTATTTCCATCAATTCTCTGCATTTGCTATTCCTTTAGCCCTAAATCCATGACACGAATTTAACAAGACGATCAACGCATTTTTATGAAATTATAGTTCTCTATCGATGATCACAATAGCATTCACCCAACCTGCCAGAGACAGTCTCCACCACTTTTCTTGCTGATTTCAGCCAGTTTTTCCTCATGAAGACGAAGTTCATCTCCAGTAGCCATGATAACCGGTAATGCAGGACGATCCGTGGCCAAACGTCGGATGACAGAATCATCTCCCTCCGCATCCGAATCTGACTGGGCACCCAGCGATAGACTGGTTTGCCCACCCGTCATGTAGAGGTAAACATCGGCCAGGATTTCAGAATCCAGCAAGGCCCCATGGAGCGTACGAGAAGAGTTGTC
The DNA here is from genome assembly GCA_002084115.1 of Oceanospirillales bacterium LUC14_002_19_P2. Lineage (GTDB taxonomy): Bacteria > Pseudomonadota > Gammaproteobacteria > Pseudomonadales > Endozoicomonadaceae > Kistimonas. The sequence continues at coordinate 3,190 of MUIA01000109.1, forward strand.
GACGCCATACCGTTTGCAGAGAGCATCCAGGCTGTTCTTCTGACCCGGATGCTTCTTCCGTGCATACACCAGACTGTCGGTGATCTTACAGTAGCTTTCTATCTGCACCGGCGATGGCTTCAGTTTCCCAAATTCATGGTTAATGAAGCCCACATCGAACGGCGCATTATGGATTACCAGCTCAGCACCCTTCACAAAGGCCAGAAATTCGTCTGCAATCTGATGAAAGCGAGGTTTGTCTGCCAGAAACTCATTGGTGATACCGTGCACTTCCATGGCACCCGCATCAACCTCACGGTCCGGATTGATGTAAACGTGATAATGGTTACCGGTTAACTTACGACCAATGACTTCCACGCACCCAATTTCAATGATCCGGTGACCCTGCGAAGGCTCCAGACCGGTGGTTTCCGTATCAAGTACGACCAGTCTTGACATCAGTTATCTCCTGCTTTCGGAATGCCGCGACGCGCCAGCTCATCGGCAATTTCATTCTCTCTATGACCACTGTGCCCCTTGATCCAGCACCATTCCACCTGGTGACGGGCTGCTTCGCTGTCCAGACGCTGCCACAAATCGACATTTTTAACGGGTTGTTTAGCGGCGGTTCGCCAATTATTACGCTTCCAGCCTTTGAGCCATTCCGTGATCCCTTTGCGGACATATTGGGAATCCGTCGTCAAGCGAACCTGGCAGGGGCGCGTTAAGGCCGCCAGCCCTTCAATGGCCGCCATCAGCTCCATGCGGTTATTGGTGGTTTGGGGCTCCCCACCATATAGCGTTTTCTCTGTATCGCCATAGCGCAATAGAACCCCCCATCCGCCTGGCCCTGGATTGCCGCTACAGGCACCGTCGGTGAAAATTTCCACCACTCTGGCGGATCGGTTCTCAGACGCGTCAGACACTCTTGGTAAACTCCCTGCTGTTACATAGCATCCCGGGATGCTGTATTTCGGGCATAAGATGCCCCCAGCAGACGCTTACGGGACGTCTGCCAGCGTGAATGATAGCGGGTCATGCCCGCACGGTCTTTCGTGGCCACCAGCATATAAAAGCTTCCCGTCGGTAACTTCCGGAGCCCGGCATGATTCTGAAGCCAGGACTGGTGGCTGGGTTTGAGATGAGAGCAGAATGGGTAAAGATGGCCGCCATAGTGCAAATGACAGCGGCTGAAATTCAGCAGTGTCAGCCAGTCTTCAATGCGCCGATGATGAAAATAGCGTCCACGGCGCATGATACTGTTAGCCCCCATACCGAACAGGCGGTATATACCCCACAAGCTCAGGGGATTAAAGCCGACAACAACCAGTTTCCCGCCAGGCACAATGGTTCGACAGGCTTCGCGAAGTACTCTGTGAGGCTTTTCGGAAAATTCCAGTGCATGATGCAACAGTACCAGATCCATGCTCCGTGGCTGTATGGGCCATTCATTGACATCCAGCCGAATGACCGATTCTGACGGTGCCTCGGCCAGAGGTGTCAGCATCGTCCCGTGCACCACCTGACTGTAGTCAAGCATTTTCCCATCCGGGCAAATCCCCAGCATGGACGCATGATGGCCGAAAATCCGCGGCAACATGGCCTGCAGCATACGTTTTTCCGATGTCAGGAGATAACGCCCCTTCCCCGTGGCCAGCCATTGCCTCGCCAAAGGCAGCTGGTCAGCAAATGTTTCGGTCTTTTTTGACGAACTATGTCCGAACATTCGGTATCCGTTACTATTGGAAGTCAACTGGCAAACCGATAGGATGCCAGTAATCCCGGTTTCAGAGCACACCAGACGCCCATGATCAACGTAACCGGCCTTCCGGCCTTCAATGACAATTATATTTGGCTGCTGACTGATACAGACAGCCGCCTCTGCCATGTCGTTGACCCGGGTGATGGTGACATCGTACTCAAAGCCTGCCGTGACAACAATCTGGAACTGGCGGGCATACTGATCACTCATCATCATGGTGACCACACGGGTGGCATACGGACGCTACTCAAGCACCACGATGTCCCCGTCTACGGTCCAGCAAGTGAAAACTTACCCGGCCTGACCCATCCCCTGTCTGAGAACGATACGCTGTTGCTCCATGGCTGTACATTCCGAGTTATCGAAACGCCGGGCCATACCGCCGGTCATATTGCGTATTTCGGCGAACCTGAACAGCAGGCACCGATTCTATTTTGCGGCGACACACTCTTTGCCGGCGGCTGTGGACGACTCTTTGAAGGTACTGCCGAACAAATGCTGGCGTCACTGACCAAGCTGTCAGCGCTGCCTGACCCAACCCTGATTTACTGCGCCCATGAATACACGCTGGCGAACCTGCGCTTTGCGCAGGCGGTTGAGGCGGGCAATACAGCACTTCAGCAACGCATCATCGCAGCCGAGGCACTCCGCCAAAGCGGCGAATCCACAGTGCCATCCGATATGGCCACAGAACGGGCAACCAACCCATTCCTACGGTCCGGCGAGGCAACGGTTAAAGCTGCCGCTGAGCAGTTTTCAGGCCGAACCATGACTGACGATACAGATACCTTTGCAGCAATACGTCGCTGGAAAGACAGTTTCTGATTACCAGGGATATACTGTTATGAGAAACTACAGTCATTCACTGGTGCGCGTCGATCATTACCAGCGCTCCCATTGACACACAACAACAATCACGGTACCCAATGCAAGAAGCGAATCGAACGAAATCCCCCTCGCGCGCCCTAAGCCGGATCAGCCCGGTAGCGGGCGCCGTTCTGGCCCTGAGCTTACTGGCAGGATGTCAAACCTCCCCTCTGAATCAGGCACCAGAATCAGCTCACTCCTCCATTGGCACAGGTTCCGCACAAGCGTCCGGTGACCAAAACGGTAAAGCGAAAACTCCTCAAGTCCCAAAGCGGGTGGTGATTACCAATCTCTGGGATCGCATCATCCCTGGCCTGGCCATGAATCTTGACCAGGATGACCCAAGAATCCGCGCAGAACTGCACTACTTCAGACGCCATCAAGGCTACTTTGATCGTGTCATCAATCGAGCATCCCCTTACCTCTACCACATCGTAGGAGAGGTACAGGAACGCAATATGCCCATGGAAATGGCGTTGCTGCCGGTCGTGGAAAGCGCCTACGATCCCTTTGCTTATTCCCACGGTCGGGCTGCCGGCCTGTGGCAGTTCATTCCTTCAACCGGACGCCATTATGGTCTGAAGCAAAACTGGTGGTATGACGGACGCCGTGACATTCTGGCCTCTACGGATGCTGCACTGGATTACCTCCAGGAACTACACGAAGAGTTTAACGATTGGGAGCTCGCGCTGGCCGCTTACAATGCGGGCAGGGGCACCGTCGCCTCCGCTATCCGGAAAAATCGTAAAAAAGGCAAACCGACTGACTTCTGGTCATTGAACCTGCCCCGGGAAACCACCGCTTATGTCCCCCGTCTGATCGCAATCTCAAAAATTATCCGCGATTCAGACACCCATAACATCACAGTGAACACTGTCGCCAACAAGCCTTATTTCGATGTTGTTGAAACCGGACAACAGATTGATCTGGCCCGCGCCGCCACACTGGCGAAAATTGACATTGATGAACTGTATCGCCTGAACCCTGCCTTCAACCGCTGGGCAACTGATCCAGATGGCCCACACCATCTACTGGTGCCCGTCGATAAGGCTGATCATTTCCGCCAGGTACTGGCCAACCTGCCTGCAGAGCGCCGTCTGCAATGGCAACGTTACACCATTCGCTCCGGCGACAGCCTTCTGACGATATCCAAGCGCTATCAGACGTCCGTTAACCTGATCAAAGAAGTCAACAATCTGAAAAGCAATACTATTGTTGCAGGTAAGGCCCTGCTGATCCCGGTGCCTTCCGAGGACAGCGAGGCTTACGCGCTCAGTGCAGAGCAACGGAAGCTGGCCCGACAGAGCCGCTCTGTCAGTGGTCGACAGAAGATGCAGTATCAGGTGAAACCTGGCGACAGCTTCTGGTTGATCGCCAAGCAATATGACGTCAATGTCCGGGCATTGGCCAAGTGGAACAGCATGGCTCCCACGGACACCTTGCGTGCAGGTCAGCAACTGGTCATCTGGACAGAACCCGGCAAAGGGAATTCCGGCATTATCCGCAAGGTTAACTACCAGGTTCGAAATGGCGACAACCTCTCCCTGATTGCAGGGCGGTTCAACGTCAAGGTAAACCAGATCAAACAATGGAACACACTGCCGGGCAAATACCTCCAGCCCGGCCAGCAACTCACCCTTTACGTTGATGTGACCAGTACCAACTGACACTGAAACCGTAGGCTCCACGCACCCCTGCTATAGTTGGATCAGAATTCACTCAGCAGGGGGATTCTCTAAAACGTGCACGCCTTTTTTATCGTGCTTACCGCCTTTCTTCTGGCTGGCATCGGTATTGCGCAGGCCGAGATTGTTCGCCCTCAAGGCAATATTGTTCATTCTCATGGATTCTCACTCCATGAACCGCTGAAATATCCGAAAGATTTTACCCATCTTGCGACAGTTAATCCGGATGCACCCAAAGGCGGCACCCTGCGATTAATGGCCTATGGCACCTTCGACTCACTAAACCCCTACCTTCTTAAGGGCAATGCCCCATCGGCACTACCCGGTTTCTCCTTACTGGGTGTCAGTGAACTGAATGAGACCCTGATGACCGGTAGTCATGCGTTCCAGCAATCCCCGGATGAGATGCAAGTCGCCTATGGTTTGCTGGCAGAGTCTATCACCTACCCTGAAAACTGCGCCTGGATCACCTTCCATCTCAGGCCTGAAGCCAGGTTTCACGACGGAAGCCCCATCACACCGGAAGATGTACTGTTTTCATTCCAAGCCTTGCGACAGTGGGGGCATCCTCGCTATCAACTGGCCTACCAGATAGTCGAGCGTGCGGAAGTGACGGGTAAGCACGAGATCCGTTTTGATCTCACCGCTGAAAATCACTGCACCCAGCTCTACACTCTGGCGGAACTGCCGGTGCTATCAAAATCAGCCTTTGCCAACAAAAACAGACAAAATCCGCTTCAGACGACTGACCCGCTAATTCCCCCACTCAATTCAGGCCCCTATCGCATTACAAGTGTGATCCCAGGCAAACAGCTGGTCTTCGAGCGGGTGACCGATTACTGGGGGCGGGATTTACCGGTCAATCGCGGGAAATACAATTTTGATCGAATAATCATAGACTTCTATCGGGATCTTAATGTCGCCTTTGAGCATTTCAAGACAGGTGCTTTTGATGCCTATATTGAAACCGTTGCCAAGAACTGGCACAGCGTCTATGACTACCCTGCCATTAAAACCGGGGAAATACAAAAACTGGAAATTCCTCTGTCCAGCCCGGGAGGCGTAAGGGCATTCTTTTTCAATACGCGTCGCCCTCCGTTTAACAATGCGTCAACACGCGCAGCAGTCAGCCTGATGTTTGATTTCAACCTGATCAACCGTCTGCTGTTTTATCAGAGCTACCAACGAAATCAGAGCATCTTCCCATTTCTTCAAAATCAGTTATGGAATAGCCCCGAACCAACGACACTCAATCTGTTAACCCCTTTCCGGAATCAACTTCCTGCGAGGTTATTTTCAGAACCGCTACCGACTCATCGCGAAACATCCCACCCTACTGCAGCCAAACGCCAGGCCATCCAGTTACTTGAACAGGGCGGCTGGTTTTACCGAGATCATCATATGGTGAACGCTCAGGGGATACCTTTGCATTTCGAGATTATTCACCCCTCAAAAGGGCTGGAGCGTATCGTTCAACATTTTATTAAAAATCTTGCTGACATTGGCGTCCATGTCACACTGAGCGCATTGGACGCCAGCCAGTACCGTCAACGGCTGAATAAGTTTGACTTTGACCTTATCCATTACCCGATCCCCCAGCGCATGCTGCCAGGGCCAGAAGTCACCGATTTTTTTCATTCCTCCAGCGCCCAACAACCAGGTAGCATGAATTTTTCTGGCATCGAAGATCCCCTCATTGATCAGCTGATTTCCGGATTATTGGCTGCCCGGGGTCTAGATTCGCTACACAGCCACGCTCAGGCCATTGACCGGGTTTTATTGTGGCGACATTACATTATCCCAGGCTGGCATAGCCCTGTGCTACGCATCGCCTACAAGGCCAGACTCCAACATCCCGACCAGATGCCACAGTATGGGTTCAGTTTTGCCCACTGGTGGGAGCAGACCAAGCGACCTCACAACCCCATGCCCGAGATGGATTAACAGGGATATCAGCATGCTGCCAAAAAGCTTTCGCATTGCCATCAGCATCATACTGCTGGCCGCCACTGCGACCCTATCCGCAGAGACAACCATCAGCCACGGCATAGCGCTCCATGGTCATCCAAAATACCCTGCCAATTATGCTCACCTTGATTACGTAAATCCCGATGCCCCCAAAGGAGGCACCCTGCATCTGAATGCGACAGGCACGTTTGACAGCTTTAACCCCTTTATCCTCAAAGGTAAAGAGGCCTTTGGCAGCCTCTTTCTCCACGACACCCTGCTAAATCGAACGGTGGATGAGCCCCTGAGCAAGTACGGTGTTATCGTCAATCGCATTGAGCGGCCCGATGATAACCGCTGGGTAGCCTTCACACTCAACCCAAATGCCCGTTTTCAGGATGGAGCCCCCATCACCGCTGAAGACGTTGTCTTCAGCTTCAACACACTCCTTGAGAAAGGCTCCCCCTTCTGGCGACAGTTTTATGCAGACATTGACTCAGTCAACGCCTCATCCCGTGAACGGGTGCTGTTCACTTTCAAAACCGGCCACAACCGGGAACTCCCCTTTATTCTCGGACAAATGCCTGTATTGGCGGAGCACTGGTGGCGCCATCGTGATTTTTCACACAGCGACCTGCAACCACCTGTCGGGAGCGGCCCCTACAGGATTACGGATTTCCAGCCCGGCCGCTATGTCGTTTATGAGCGCGTCAAAGATTACTGGGCTGCTGACCATCCCTTTAACCGTGGGCGATATAATTTCGACCGGGTACGGGTTGACTACTTCCGTGACCAGATCGTCGCACTGGAAGCCTTCAACAACGGCAGTATTGATATCCGCATCGAAGAGAATCCTCGACACTGGCATCAGGGATACAATAAAAAAATGCTTCTAAGCGGCGAAATTGTGCGCGAGAAGCATCGTAACCAGAACCCGCAGACGCTCTCCTTGGTCTTTAATGCCCGCAAACCGCTACTGAGAGATCGTCCCCTTCGTGAAGCTATCACGTGGCTACTCGAGCCAGACTGGATGATCAATCACTTACTGCACGATGAATTCAACCGGGCGCTTAGCCTGTTCGCCGGCACAGATCTTAGCCTGCCAGACATGCTCGGCCCCGAAGAAAAAGCACTACTGATACCCTATCAAGACGCCCTGCCAAAAAACCTGTTCACAACCCCCTGGCATCCAGCCCCTGACAGCCAAAGCAGTCGACAACGGCTCACGTATGCCCATCAGATACTACGGACCGCCGGCTACCGCATCGACAAAAACAAGTTAAAAACCCCATCAGGCGAAAGTGTACATCTGGAGTTACTCCTTCATCAGCCAGAGTTGGAGCGGTTATTTCAAGGCCAGCGTAAACGTCTAGCTGAAGCAGGTATTCTGCTGAATATCAGAACGATAGACAGCGCGCTCTATCTCAACCGCGTCCGCCAATATGATTACGATTTGATTGTCCATACCTTTCGGCATACGCCATCGCCAGGCACAGAGCAATGTAACTTCTGGCATAGCGGTGTCGTGAATATTCCCGGCAGCCTGAATATGGCCGCCATCAACAACCCTGCAGTAGATGCCCTGTGCAACAGCATTCCACAAGCCGTTAGTCGAGCGGCACTGAAAGCCCGATTGAACGCCATGGAACGCGCCATACTATGGCAATATCAGGTTATACCCCTGTTTTACATGCCCGACTGGCACATTGCCTATCATGCCAGACTCAGGCATCCCGACACACTGCCCGGCTATGGCATTGACCTGACCACCTGGTGGCTACGCACATCGGAGGATCAAAGGCTAGACTAATACACATTCTTACAAGCCAACGGCATGACGCCGGGTAGAAATGCGCCCAATCCCAGCCATAATGGCCACCCCTGACGGTTAAATTGATGCGAGCCTATATCGCCCGACGACTCCTGCTGTTTATACCCACACTGTTTGGCATCATGCTGATCAACTTTATCATTGTTCAGGCGGCACCCGGTGGCCCCGTCGAGCAGATGATCGCCAAACTGGAAGGGCTCGATACTGATATTACCGGTCGCATCGGCGGAGATGCCGGCAGCGAAATCCAGCAACCGATGATGGATCAGGGCAGTGAATACCGAGGCTCCCGGGGACTCGATCCTGATCTTATCCGGGAAATAGAAAAACAATACGGATTCGACAAGCCGCCCATGGAGCGATTTATCCAGATGATGTACCACTACCTGACTTTCGATTTAGGGAGCAGCTTCTATCGTGATATTTCCGTCATTGAACTCATTACAGAGAAATTGCCGGTCTCGCTCTCTCTCGGATTATGGAGCACTCTGCTGGTTTACGCCCTCTCTATCCCCCTGGGTATTCGTAAAGCTGTGCGACACGGCAGTCATTTTGATGTCTGGAGCAGTACAATGGTCACAATCTGTTATGCCGTACCGGGCTTTCTACTGGCATTATTTCTGATTATTTTTTTTGCTGGTGGCAGCTACTGGCAACTTTTCCCGTTACGGGGGCTGGTATCGGATGATTTTGACACACTGTCATTAGCTGGAAAGATAGCTGATTATTTCTGGCACCTGATTCTCCCACTGACAGCCATGGTTCTGGGCAGTTTTGCCACCCTCACCTTTCTGACCAAAAACGCCTTCCTGGACCAAATAGCCCGTCAATACGTGATGACAGCGCGCGCCAAGGGGCTCAACGAGCGGCAAGTGCTCTACGGACATGTGTTTCGCAACGCCATGCTGATCGTTATTGCCGGTTTTCCTGCAGCATTGATTAGTATCCTATTTACCAACAGCCTGCTGATTGAAGTGGTCTTTTCCCTAGATGGATTGGGTCTGCTCGGTTTTGAAGCCGCCATCAGCCGGGATTACCCCGTGGTGTTTGGAACACTCTATATCTTCACACTACTGGGACTCATCGCGAGACTGCTGGGTGACCTGACCTATGTTCTGGTCGATCCTCGCATTGATTTCGAGACAAGGGACTTCTGATGCGGCTGCGACCTCATAATCAGAAGAGGTGGCAACAATTCAAGGCAAATCGCCGAGGCTATGCCGCACTGTACCTGTTCCTTATGTTATTTACCCTGATACTTATGGCAGAGCTGATTGCGAACGATAAACCCCTGCTGGTTCACTATAAGAACCAATTTCATGTGCCGGTTCTGTTTGACTACCCGGAAACCACCTTTGGTGGCGATCTACCGCTCCGCACAGATTACCGGCAACAGGACATCCAGGCACAAATCCTTCAGCAGGGCTGGATGCTTTGGCCACCAATACGCTATTCGCACGATACTATCAATTATGATCAGCCCGCCCCGGCCCCCCCGTCCTCCGAGAACTGGTTGGGCACGGATGACCAGGGACGTGATGTCCTGGCCAGGGTCATCTATGGACTCAGGATTTCAATCCTCTTCAGCCTGCTACTGACCCTGTTCAGCACCCTGATCGGCATTATTGCGGGAGCACTCCAAGGTTACTATGGCGGGCGAATCGACCTGTTCGGACAACGTTTTCTGGAAATATGGACAGGCCTTCCGATGCTTTATCTGCTGATCATTCAGACCAGCCTGGTTGAACCCGGTTTCTGGTGGCTACTGGGCACCATGTTATTGTTCTCCTGGACAGCCCTGGTCGATGTTGTAAGAGCTGAATTCCTTCGGGGCAGAAACCTGGAGTATGTCAGGGCAGCACGAGCGTTGGGTGTCACTGATAGCCTGCAGATGTTCAGGCATATCTTACCCAATGCCATGGTCGCTACCTTGACATTTATCCCTTTCATTCTCACGGGCGCAATCAGCACGCTGACCTCTCTCGATTTTCTGGGGTTTGGCCTACCGGTCGGTTCACCGTCTCTCGGTGAGCTGATAGCACAGGGCAAAAACAACCTGCAAGCTCCCTGGCTAGGCGTTACCGCCTTCCTGGTTTTATCTTTCCTGCTGACACTGCTGGTCTTTATTGGTGAGGCAGTAAGAGATGCCATCGATGCAGGAGCAACCGCGTGAGCCTGCTGGACATACAACGTTTATCCGTGAAATTGAATGATACCCAGAAGTCACTGGTGAAATCGCTGTCATTCACCATTGAAGCAGGAGAAACAGTTGCATTGGTGGGCGAATCCGGTTCAGGCAAAACCCTGACAGCCCTCAGCATTATGGGATTACTGCCCCACAACACCTGCGCTTCCGGACATATACAGTTCCAAGGACAAAATCTGCTGAGGCTTGAAAACCAGGCACTGGCTAATCTGCGCGGCAACCGTCTCAGCATGATATTTCAGGAGCCCCTGAGCGCATTAAATCCTCTCCACACGGCGGGAAGACAGATCAGTGAAACCCTGATACGCCACCAGGGACTGAGCGACCGACAGGCGAAAACCGAGACTCTCGCACTCCTTGAACGGGTTGGCATCAAGCAGATTGAAGAGAAATATAACGCCCTGCCCCACGCATTATCCGGCGGCCAACGCCAGCGTGTTATGATCGCCATGGCACTGGCCAACCGCCCGAACCTGTTGATTGCGGATGAACCCACGACCGCACTCGATGTCACCATACAACAAAAAATTCTGGCGTTATTGGACAGCTTACGGGATGAGTACAGCCTCTCCGTACTATTGATCAGCCATGATCTGAACCTGGTAAAACACCATGCTTCACGGGTTGCGATCATGGCAGATGGCCAGATAATTGAATCAGGAACCGTTGAATCCATATTGCATGCTCCCCAACAACCATTGACCAAAGCATTAATCAACGCTACCCCCAAAGGCTCTGCCTCCCCCCTTACACCAAATGCGCCTGACGTAATACGCGCATCAGAGATCACGGTACGTTTTCCTGAAAAAAAAGGGATTCTGGGTACCGTTAAGTCCTGGCATTATGCCGTCCGTAATATATCACTGGCGTTAAAAGCCGGTGAAACACTCGGGCTGGTCGGGGAAAGCGGCTCGGGGAAAACCACGCTGGCATTCGCACTCCTGAAGTTACAGCCTTTCTCGGGCAATATTCAGCTTCGCCAGCAAAGCATTGACCAGCTGTCAAATAAAGCATTCCGCCCTTTTCGTCGCCATCTCCAGATGGTCTTCCAGGATCCATTCGGCAGTTTGAGCCCGCGGCTGACGGTTGAAGAAATCGTAGCAGAAGGACTTCACATCCATTGCCCTGACAACCCCGACATTATCAGGCAACAAGTCATCAGTGCCCTTCAGGATGTACAGCTACCCGACACCATTCTGAACCGCTACCCGCACGAATTCTCCGGTGGACAGCGCCAGCGAATTGCTATTGCCCGAGCGCTGGTGCTCAAGCCTGAAGTCCTGATACTCGACGAACCCACCTCGGCGCTGGATCGCACGGTGCAGTGCCAAATCATCAACCTACTCAAAGCGTTACAAAAGAAGCATCATCTCAGCTATCTGATTATCAGCCATGACCTCACCATTATCAGGGCCATCAGCCATCGCATCATGGTCATGCGCCATGGTGAAATGATTGAATCCGGTAACACGGAAACCGTGTTCCAACACCCTGCCCAAGCGTATACACGCCAGCTACTGCAGGCTTCGTTGACAGATAATTACATAAAATAAAGTGCCGTTATCGAAACCGGCTCATGGTTTCTCTATACTGGCGGAATTTGTCGATATAAAGGAATTCCAGATGGCTTTTCTCAAGGGAAAACGTGCACTGATCGTGGGCGTTGCCAGCAAATTGTCTATCGCCAGCGGCATCGCAGAAGCCATGCACCGGGAAGGCGCCGAGCTGGCCTTCACCTATCAGAATGAAAAACTGAAAGGGCGCGTAGAAAAATTCGCTGAGCAGTGGGGTTCATCCGCTGATCTGTGCTTCCCCTGTGATGTCGCCAGCGATGAACAAATCGAGGCCGTGTTTACTGAACTGTCCAAGCAATGGGACGGGCTGGACATCATTGTCCATGCTGTCGGCTTTGCTCCGGGCGACCAGCTCAGCGGTAACTTTGCTGATGTCACCACCCGTGACGGCTTCCGCATTGCCCATGATATCAGCGCCTACAGCTTCATCGCACTGGCCAAAGCCGGCCGTCAGATGATGGCTGGACGTAATGGCGCGTTGCTGACCCTCTCGTACCTTGGCGCTGAGCGCACCATGCCTAACTACAACGTGATGGGTCTGGCCAAAGCCAGTCTCGAAGCCAGTGTCCGTTACCTGGCCACCGGCCTGGGTGAGGAAGGTACCCGGGTCAACGGTATATCAGCCGGCCCCATCCGCACCCTGGCAGCCAGCGGCATTAACAGCTTCCGTAAGATGCTGGCCCATAATGAAGAACGGGCACCGCTGCGCAGGAATGTCACGCAGCTCGAAGTCGGCAATGTGGCAGCTTTCCTTTGCTCCGATCTCGCCAGTGGCATGACTGGTGAAATCACCTATGTCGATGGTGGCTTCAACATCACCGCAATGGGTCAACTGCCAGAGTAATCCTCAGTTTCCTGAGGGTACAAAAAAGGCCGGATAATCCGGCCTTTTTCTTGGGTGCTCTCTCTGATTAATACGCAGATACTGGCTCTCCAAGCCTGTTTTCACAGGTTATTCGTTCCCATAGCTGATCCCAGCGTCCTTTTGTCTCTGTCAGTGCCCGCATGCCAAGCAC
>MUIA01000463.1 GCA_002084115.1 Oceanospirillales bacterium LUC14_002_19_P2
CTGTGCCTTGAATTCCGGGGCATGCCGTTTTCTTTTTGCTGCCATGACTCCCTCCTGAGGGTCATATTGCAACCAGAAAACTTAACTTAGCTGACTGTCCAGTTTTTGGGGTCCACTATACATCGGGCTGGGCATCTTCTTCCTAGGCAGTCTTTTGGCAGCTTTCTCTGATTCCATACTTGGCATAATCGCTGGGCGTTTCCTGCAGGGGGCGGGGGCGGTTGCCGCTGCGATTACTGCACTATTGTCTGATCTCACCCGTGAACATAACCGAACCAAGGCCATGGCCATGGTTGGCATGAGTATTGGCGTTTCATTTTGTGTGGCGATGGTGCTGGGGCCGCTGATTACACGACTGACAGGCATAGACGGGTTGTTCATGGTTACGGCTGTTGCTGCCCTGGCTGCGATGGGAATTGTTGCATGGGGAGTTCCGACCCCTGCCATTCAGAAGTTTAATCGTGAAACCGCGACCATTACCGGGCAGCTCCGCGCCACGTTGAAAGATCAGCAGTTGCTCCGTTTGGATGTCGGCATTTTCATCCTTCACTTTGTGCTGATGGGGCTGTTCATTACGGTTCCGCTGGATCTGCAGAACCTTGCAGGCCTGCCGCGTGAAGAACACTGGTGGGTCTATCTGTTGACGATGGTTCTGTCGTTTGTTGCGATGGTGCCGTTTATTGTGATCGGCGAACGAAAGCAATGCCTCAAACAGATAATGGCCGGTGCGGTTGCTTTATTACTGGTTGCCCAAGTTATTGCCTGGTCAGAGCGAGACAGTTTGATCGGCTTGATCGTTAGTGTTTTCCTCTTTTTTGCTGCCTTTAACTTCCTTGAAGCCACATTACCCTCTCTGGTGAGCCGTCAGGCGCCGGCTGGAAATCGAGGTACGGCAATGGGCGCCTATTCGACCTGCCAGTTTCTGGGCGCAGGTTTGGGGGGGGCGCTGAGTGGGGTTGCCTATCAATCTTACGGACATATAGGTGTGCTGGTGGTTTGTGGTTCTGCGACAGCTGTTTGGTGGTTGTTGGTGATGACCATGCGTCAGCCTCGCTATGTCAACAGCCTGGTCATGGAATTGTTTCCAGTCGTACCCACTGAAGTCATCCGTGTCCATGAACAGATCGCTTCTGTTTCAGGGGTGAAGGAAGTGACCGTCATTGTGGAAGAGCAAACCGCTTATCTGAAGGTCGATAAGCGGCATCTGGACCAGCAACGCCTGCGGCAATTTGGAGAGTGGTGATTAATTACACAAAGGTGTGGATCGTTGGATAACCCCCCCTTTTTTTGAGCCGCATCATGCACTGAGAAGTATGTCGCCCTGGAGGCTGATTCGCGTCAACATGATCCGTTGATGATCATCATAGACTGCGTCAATATTAAGATTGAATCAGGATTCCTTTTGCGTGAAACGGCTTTTTCCCTCAGATTTTGCGGCAGCCGCTCAAACGCTGGCTGCCGCTTTCCTGCATTATGAGTTATTCGCTGAATATGGGCAGGCTATCCCTGACTTGAGGGAGTCTCTGGAGCAGGATTTTCTCCATTATCTTAAGGCATTACCGGAAACCGCTGAGATCTATGCGGATTCTGATGCAGTCCATGGTGTATCAGTATGGTTGCCACCTGCTGTATCTCCCATGTTGCCCCAGCTGAGCTTTATGCATACCTATGCGCTGGAGGAGCAGTACCGTAGTCGTATGCAGGCCTTTTCCCTCTTCTGCCAGGCGGTGCGTTTCCATCATATGCCCTGGCCACATTGGTACCTCAACCTGCTTGCTGTCCATCCCGACGCGCAAGGACTCGGTATTGGAAAACAGTTGTTGAGCGAAAAACTACGGGACCTGGATCGACGACAGCAGCCTTGCTATCTGGAGACGCAACGAGAGCGAAACACACATCTATACCAGTCAATGGGATTTCGTGTGGTAGAGCAGTGTTTTGCACCGGGAGGCACACTGCCGTTCTGGGGAATGCTTCGCACACCGGGTCTGGTAGTATAAAAACACTGCCTGCTGACAAATAACCTCTAAAAATGGTTGTTTTTGTTTGTCTTGAATGCAATCTGTTTGATTTTTATCAAAGATGAACAGTGGGCTTGCTCGTCATAATCCGCGCAATTTATTTCCTTCTATACGTGGCGGTTAACCGATCAGTTCAAAGGACTGGTTGGTTGAAACCATTGCATGCGTTCCTGTGCGGAGAAAATCATGTTTAAGCGCTGGCAGTCGATCTGGAGTCTGGTTCTGGGCAGTTGTATGGCCGTGTTGATCGCAGGCTGCAGTGACAGCGGTGAAACGGCTGCAGATGGTCAGGAAAAGGGTAAAGAACCGGTGCGTGTCGCTTATGTGCTGAATGGTGCACTGGGTGATCAGTCGTTCTATGACTCCGGTCAGGCAGGTATCAATCGCCTGGTAGCGGATTACGGCATTGAGACCATCACGATTGAAAACAACTTTGACGCAGCCAAATACCCACAGTCGTTGGAATCTGCCGTCAAATGGCGTGCTGACGTGATCTATGTGATTTCCTATGGCTACGAAGAACTAGTGCGTCAGTATGCGGACCGTTATCCGGATATCACCTTTGTTAACATTGATACTGTCGTAGAAAACAGCAAGGGCACCACCTGAATTCAAGTCATAAATGCATAACCCATGACTTTTCTTGCATCCACTCCAGTTAACTCTTTGAATGCCTCATATGGAGTTTTGTAACCAAGGCATTTTCTGGGTCTACTGTTCAGCTT
>MUIA01000246.1 GCA_002084115.1 Oceanospirillales bacterium LUC14_002_19_P2
ACACCAGTCGCTTGATTACAGAACCCCTCAGGCAATTCACTTTGCATGAGGAACAATCAACCAACTACCAGGACTTAACTTAAATTTGTGGATTTACTGTCTTGATAGTGGGGTCCACTATATCCTCCCCACATCGATACCTGTGCACTCACTTCACTATCAAACCGGTCACCGTTCACCATAGCCATGCTATCCATAAGCAATAGCCAGAGCGTTATCACCAGAGGCATAACCAGAAATGGATAACGGTAGCGCCATAGCATCACCACACCTGCAGCAAGCGCACCTAGCTCCATAAACAACCAGTGCCAATGAAGCTCTCCGCGATAGTGGAGATAGCCTTCTCCCTCAGGCCAATACCCCAGCGCCAGCTGCAGACCGTAAATCGAAAGAGGCACAAGGACCACGACAAAGACTGCGCAGATACCCGCAGGAATGACATACCCTTTCCGTTGAAATACCTCCATCAGCGTAAATCCGGCCAGTATATAAGCGAGTGAAATCCCCACAATCCCCCAGCCGCCAAAAGTCTCCCAGCCCATATTCATGAATAGTGACATGGCGCCAATCGCAATCATCCCGCCCAGGTAGTAAAGCAAATGTGTGAAATCAAATATCGGTCCGGTGTCAGGCTGCTGTCTCAGAAAGGTGGTCAGAGCCTCCGCCTGCTGTTGGCTGATAATCTGTTGTGATACAGCCTGTTCGAGCTGTCGCCGAGTTATTTTCATAGTAGCTAAAGATTGAGGGTCGATACCTGAACATTTCTATTCCCTTAGCGTTAAAAGAGCAAGTTCAGCTATACAGCCTTACGACACAGAAACCCGAAGGGCCCAAACGGACGAGCTTGACAACGCCTGCGAAACAAAAAACATCTTACCCATATAGACTGATATCAATGCTCCTGAACATCCAACAAACATCTGTTGTTCATAACAGTATTTCTGATTCATTCACCAGCACATGCCTCCCAGGCCTGTATGGCCTGCTTGCGAGCCACACCCCAGCGAAAACTACCCAGTTCACCATCACTCCTGATAACACGGTGACAGGGGATCAAATAACCGACCGTATTGGCTGCCAACGCACTCCCGACTGCCCGCTGGGCACTGGGCACACCGGCTAACGTCGCTAATTGCTGATAAGAGACCACCCGGGATGACGGTACCCTCAACAATGCCTCCCAGACCTTGATCTGAAAATTGGTTCCACGAATAACCAGATGCAACTTGCCACGCTCAAGCTCTTTGTCAAAAATCCTGTCCGACAACAAAGAGGCTGCCTGGTCATCCCGCCGCAGCGTAGATTCTGGCCAGCGGGACACCAATAACTCAGCCTGCACACTTTCATCACCATCACAAAAAACCAGGTGGCAAATCCCTCGCGGAGTCCAGCCCAAAAGCGCCTGCCCGAAGGGAGTATTTGCCAGCCCAAAACCAATCTCCAGCCCCTTGCCCAAGGTTTTGATTTCACCGGGTGACATGGCCTCACAACTGACCATCAGGTCATGGAGCCTTCCGGGACCTGACAACCCGGCATCCAAGGATACACTCAATATATCCTGAGACCGCCTAAGTGCCTCAAGTGCACGCGCCTTGGTGACATACTGCAAAAAGCGTTTTGCTGAAACCCCGGCCCAGGCCGCAAACACCCGTTGCAGGTGATATTCACTGAACCCCATCGCATCCGCGATATTTTTCAGGGTCGGCTGACGCTTGGCATTGGCACGTATATAGTGAATTGCATGCGCAACAGCCTGATAGTGTTGTACCGAATCCAGCACACTGTCATTCATGATCAACCGCCTTAGAAAATCCATCCTGCCTGATTCGTGGCAAAAACCCTGTAACCAGTGCGGTTCCAAGAAGTACCAGTAGCGTACCCAACACGGTATGCCAGCCCACTGGTTCGTCCAGGAAGAGGTAGCCCCAGAATATACCAAATACCGGAATCAGAAACGTCACTGATAATGCTGCCGAAGCCCCTACATCGGCCACCAGACGAAAATAGAGCAGATAGGCAAAACCAGTACAAAGCACCCCCAACATCAGCACTGCCAGAAGGATCGAGTCATCAGGCACGGCGTGTACTGGAGAGAATGGCACCAAGGGCAACAACAGCAGAGTCGCTGCCCACATACTGCCATGGGCGTTATCAAACGGTGCGATATGAGTTGCCGATTGCGCATACACACTGGCCACACCATAAAGACAGGCAGCGCCAAAACCTGCGAGTAAAGCCAGTGAAGCCCCATCCAACTGGGCAGCGCTATCAAAACCGACAAGCACACTGACACCGGCAACGCCCAGAAGTAGTCCCGCCATTTGACGCCGTATCAATGCCTTCCGATACCATAATGCCGCGACCAAGGCGCCCCAGAGCGGGGCCGTGGCATTAATGATGGACAGTAGCGATGCCGTCAACGTTTGCACGGAATAAGCAAACAGCAGAAAAGGCAACGCTGAATTGACGAAGCCAATAATCAGAAAATGGCGCCAATGATGGATAGGGGGTAGCGATTTTTTCAGAAAGCCTGCAGTCACCAGCAGGAACACCGCCGCAAGAGCAACCCTAACCTCCATCAGCAGGGCTGGCTCAGCACCGGTACACCTATGCGAATAAAAAGGGTGCTTTTACAGGTTGGCGGATGAAAAGTGAGGGATTGCAACAGAAATAGCCTTTAGAAGACGATTGATTTGTATAGATCAAAACTTCTGAAGGATCAGACATGTCGGCAACCCCATCAC
>MUIA01000141.1 GCA_002084115.1 Oceanospirillales bacterium LUC14_002_19_P2
TAACGGGGTAATCAAACGCATTATCTATAAAGCGTGTGGGTACAATGACCTGGATTACCTTTATCTGAAAATAAGACAGGAGGCTCTGAAATGATCCGCCAACCTGGAAAAGGGCCCAAAATGTCGAGGCAACGTTGTCACACCTATTCCCTGCATGACGCACTCAATGGCATTGCGGAAATTCGGGACAACCAGTACGGAGGGATTATCATCCAGCCAGTTTTCTCCCGGCCGGAAATAACGGGCACTGTCTTCTATCGTGATGGTCAGATAATCTCGCAACTGCTCAGCAGTCAGAGGCGCTTCAGCCTGCGCTAACGGGTGATCCGGCGACATGACCAGCTCCCATTCCAGCAAGCCCATGGAACGAAAATCAAACCGACTCTGGCCAGGTATGATCTCGGGCACAGTCTGAGGTGCACCGATTGCCAACTGACAACGCTGGTGAAACAGGGCATCCCAGCAGCCGATGTAAATTTCCCCATTCACCACAAGCCGCGTGGTGGGAAAAGCGGCATTGAAATCACGAATCAGGTCGTACATCACCCCCTGGTTCACGACATTGTCGATCGCAATACGCAGCTCCCGTTCATAGCCCTGAGCAACCTGGCGGGTACTGTCTTCCAGTTGGCGAACCTTATCCAGCAGACGACCGGCATGCTTGAGAAAATGCTCACCAGCCGGCGTCAGCGCCACCCGTTTGCTGTCGCGGACAAAGAGCTGAACATCCAGCTGTTCCTCCAGCTTTCGCACGGTATAACTGATGGCGGACGGCACCTTGTGCAGATGCTGGGCAGCTACCGTGAAACTACCGTAATGGGCGACAGCCTGGGCGACCTGTATCGACTCGGTCTGGATCATGCCACTCTCTCACATTCAATGAACAGAAAAACCGTTATCCCGGCAGCCCGTATGCTGAAAGGAGGATGACACAGGATCACCTTGAGGGAGAGACTCCGGACAGGACAACCTGAACAATAAAGACAGCGAGAGGAAGCAGGACAAAGACTAAAAGGGAGCGCTATTATCCGATAAGCATCACTGGCAATACAACGGCATAACACCACTTTTCACCAGGATTTTGGCTTTACATCCTCTGAAATAACGCTTTGCTGGATGAGCCAGGCGCCTTCGGTGAAGGCGCCATAGTCATGAACATTAATGCATCAAGGCAAACAAACGGCTGCGGAAACGACGCACCAGGGGATCCGCATTCCCCTGCTGCTCAAAGAACTTCAACATCAGAGTACGGGCACCGTCTTCGCGGAATTCCCGGTCATGACGAACAATGAACAGCATATTCTCCAGCGCCAGCTCCGCCTCATCGGCCAACAGCTGATGAATCGCCAGCTGATAGCGGGCTTCGTGATCTTTTTCACTGGCCGCGACCTGAGCGTCCACAGAAGCGCGATCCGCAATATCCCCGGCCAGTCCCAGTAAGGCAAGACGCGCTTTGGGTTGCGCAATGCCTGGCGCATCATCAGGCAGTGCATCCAGAAGTTGTGAAGCATCAGCCACACGCCCCAACTGCAGCAACAGGTTGGCCTGCAACACCTGCAAGCCCATATTTTCCGGTTCTTCCTGCAGCAGCTGCTGTAACAGCTGTAACGCCTGCTCAGGCTGTCCTTCCGCAACCAGTGCTTCAACCTGCGCCTGAACACGCTCAGCCGGGCTCATCGTCAACTGATCGAGAATGGCGCGCAAGTCACCTTCCTGCTGCATACCGCTCAACACCTGAACAGGTTTGCCTTCATGCAAAAAAATCAGGGCTGGAATACTGCGAACGCCCAACTGCATCATCAGGCTCTGAGCAATCTGCTGAACCTGTGGATCAGGATCCTCAGCATTCAGTTTGGCCAGGACAAACTTCCCCTGGTACGACTCAACCAGTTTCATCAGGATAGGCATCAGCATCTTGCAGGGCTGACACCAGTCTGCCCAGATATCCAGCAAAACCGGAACCGATTTGGAACGTTCCAGCACTTCACTGTGTAAATTGTCAGCGGTGAGCTCGATGACATTGGCTGTTGGATTCATGACAGACCCGTGTGATTGCGATTTAGCGATACTCACACAATGGCGTCACTCAAGGGTGAATTCAAGGGTCAACACGCACGCAAATTACCTGGATCTACAGACCTTCAAAGCACCATCACAACAATGAAAAAATTCATCCGAAAATGCCCCGAATGTGTGCATTCAGGTTACCCACATTTTCTGTGGATATCTTTGTGGATGAGCTGGAGAAAAGCGCCGAAATCCCTCATTGAACCTTAAGAATCGTTAAATTGATCATTTTTTGACCAATTATTTTTTCTTTATTTTTCAATTAGTTATAGTTTTTTTTACGAAAAATCAAAGACTTAGCGCCAAATCATTGACCTTTACAAAAGGCGATCAAAATTTGTGCATAATTATTGACAAGAGGGAAAGTTCGCCCGAGACCGCGACTCAGAGGCGCTTTACGAAACGCAAGCAAAAATTTAAGAAAATTGATGGAAAAATGGAACCAGTGAGCTGCCACAAAAGCAGCCCAATGGGAAGATCTTAATCGAACTTTATTCCAAGACGCTGACCGACTTCTTCATACGCTTCAATCACACCGCCCAGCCCCTGACGGAAACGGTCTTTATCCAGCTTCTTGCGAGTTTCCTTATCCCAGATACGGCAGCCATCCGGACTGAATTCATCACCCAGCACCACCTGGCCATCAAACAAACCAAATTCCAGCTTGTAGTCAACCAGCAGCATACCCGCATCCAGGAACAGCTGCTTCAGGACATCATTGACCTTGAATGTCAGTTCTTTCATGGTTTCCACGTGCTGTGGTTCCGCCCAGCCAAAAGAACGGATATGGAACTCATTGATCATGGGATCATGGAGCGCATCGTTTTTCAGGAAGAACTCAAAGGTCGGGGGATTCAGGTCAATACCTTCTTCCACACCCAGGCGCTTGCAGATACTGCCTGCGGCAATGTTACGCACGACACACTCAACCGGAATCATCTCCACGCGCTTGACCAGTGATTCCTGAGAAGACAACACCTTCTCAAAATGGGTGGCTATACCGGCCTCTTCCAGCTTCTGCATAATAAATGCATTAAAGAGGTTGTTGACCATACCCTTGCGTTCCAGCTGTTCGACCTTAACGCCGTCAAATGCAGACGTATCATTTCTGAACAGCAGCACCATACGATTGGGATCATCTGTCGTGTAAACAGACTTGGCCTTGCCGGAGTAAAGCTCCTCACGCTTTTCCATCATAATCTCCACACAGGTGAATAAAATCAGCAGATTCAGGGAACAAGGAGACAATGAACCGGTTCATCTAATAGACTGAACCGGCAATATAAGCACAACCATTAACGCTGACAGGTGTCGAACCCACGATTAGCTCAGATGCGACTTGATGGACTGCAGCACTTTCTCAGAAACATCGACAGGTGGCAAGGTGTTGATATCTTTCTCCAGGGTGACCTGGACTTCTTCCCCAAGCGGAGAAACCCTGACGCGATAAGCGGTTTTAGGCGCTTGCTCACGGTCATCAGCACTGCTGCCAAAGAGGCCGCTAAAGAAGCCTTTCTTATCGTCCTTATCCGTTTTCTCGTCACCCAGCTCAATATAGAAAACGCCGGCAGAGCGGTTCTGGTCAACGACCTGAATTTTGGCTTCACTCAGCGCAACCGAAACTGCCTGCCAACTACGGGCAAATGGCTGGCTGATTTTCAGCACAGGATTTCCATTACCGTCATAGATCAGCGCACTCAGGTCACCAATACTGAGGGTCTGCGCCACCAATGAAACGGATTGGTCATCGGCATTCTGCACCAGGAAGACCAGCATTTCATTCAGCAGGCCCGCCTCAAGACTGGTGTTCGTTCCGGATTCTCCGTCACGCCAAACAGCCTTTTCTTCACTGCCCAGTGCGCGGCTGACATGCTCCAACTTTATCTCGCTGGTACCCGCACGCACGCCCTGCTGAACCGTCAAACGGAAACGGTCTTCCTGCGGTTCGGTACTATCCATACCGACCACTCGTCCAAACAGACGACGAACCAGATCCTTGCTGGTTTCATCACGCATCACAATCCACTGGGTTTCCATAACACCCTGTTTTGCATCAGACGCGGAAAGCGGAATATTACTCACATCCCAGAAACGTACCAGTTGCGGCCAGATTTTTTCGGGGCTCTTCTCAGCCAGCAGCCAGCGTTGATCACCGCTGCGCTGAACAGAATACCCTTCATCTGCAGTCCGCATAATGCGCTGATCGGGACGCGGCACCTCACCAACAATTTTGCCTGATGTCTCTGCCTGCTCAGGCACGCGCAGATATTCCGGCATTTCACGGGGATTCAAACCTTCCGGAAGCGTCAGACGACCATAGGTTTGCTCAGCCGCGTAATCTTCTGATTTATCACGGAAATAACCATCCTTACCGGTCAGGTAGCTGCAGCCACCCAACGCGAGAGAGACTGCTGCCACCAGCGGCAACATCCTTACACTGTGCATGCACTCTCCTTGGATACAACATTAATACCCGCTGCCTGCATGGCTTTGACAACGGCTTCATGGTGCTGTTCTGACAACGGCGTTAGCGGCAGACGAATACCACCTTCCATTAACCCCATTGCCTGCAAAGCCCATTTGACCGGAATCGGGTTTGACTCCAGAAACAGCGCCTTGTGCAACGGCAACAGACGCTGGTGAATAGCGCGCGCTTCGTCCGCCTTGCCGGCAATGGCCAGGGCACATAATTCATGCATATCTGCCGGCGCCACATTCGCCGTCACAGAAATATTGCCCTTGCCGCCCAGCAACATCAGTTCCACGGCGGTGCCATCATCACCGGAATAGACCGCGATACGATCACCGCAACGGGTAATCACTTCACGCGCCCGCTCCAGATCACCGGTGGCTTCCTTGATAGCAACAATATTGGTTAGATCAGACAGGCGTTCAACGGTATCAGGCAACATATCCACAGCGGTACGGCCTGGTACGTTATAGAGAATCTGGGGAATCGCTACAGACTCCGCCACGGTACGAAAATGCCGGTAGAGGCCTTCCTGGGTGGGTTTGTTATAGTACGGCGTCACCAACAGGCAGGCATCGGCTCCCAACGCCTTAGCTTCAGCGGTCAGGTGCACCGCCTCCTGGGTTGAGTTGGCGCCAGTACCGGCAATCACCGGAATACGTCCCTTGACCTGCGCAACAACATCGCGAATGACCTGACAGTGCTCTTCCACCATCAGCGTCGCCGATTCGCCGGTGGTGCCTACGGCCACAATGGCATCAGTGCCATTTTCCAGATGGAAGTCGACCAGATCGTGCAGGCGCTGCCAGTCCACTTCCCCACCGGACAACATGGGGGTGACCAGCGCAACAAGACTGCCGGTTATCATCGATACACTCCAGTAGCCATAAAAAATAAGCGCAAATGTTACCGGCCATGCCGGTATATCACAAGCTGCGTAACCACTCTTACAGACAGAAATCCGCAACGATATTCACTGCTGCGCGACTCTGCCGATAAAAAGCATAGATCAGGACACGGACATCGGGCCAAAACCGGGAGGCCAACCCTGAAACCGTGGTCCATACTTCTGGCCCCATAAACCAGAATCAGATTAACGCAGGTAAGGAAATAGCATGAAGGCGAACATCGGCAAACCCGCTCCCGATTTCACCGCCCAGGCCACCAGTGGCAACCAGGTCGATCTTTCCGCACTCAAGGGCCAGAACATCGTTCTCTATTTTTATCCCAAAGATAACACTCCGGGCTGCACTAGCGAAGGCCAATCTTTCAAGGCGCTCCACGCCCAGTTTGAGGCAGCAAATACGCAGGTATTCGGCATTTCCAGAGACAGCCTCGAATCCCACGAACTCTTTAAAAACCAGTATCAGCTGCCGTTCGACCTTATTGCCGATACCGAAGGCCAACTTTGCGAATTGTTCGACGTGCTACGTGCACGTAGAGCGGAACAGGAGAACCCTCTGATTGAGCGCAGTACTTTTTTGATCGATCGGGAAGGCATCCTTCAGCACGAATGGCGTCGCGTGCATATCAAGCAACATGTTGAAGACGTTCTGCAGGCTGCACAGGCATTGTCCGATATGATTGAACCTGTCGCCAGACCGGACAGCGAAGAGGAATAAACAAAAATCCTACCAAATTCCGGGAAGCAAGTTTCCCTCGCTTCCCGGCGCTTTCAAAGATCCACAGCGGCTATCTCTTCCCCCCCCGGCCAGGCATTAATCACCGCTTTGACCAAGGTTGCCAGCGGAATCGCAAAGAACACTCCCCAGAAACCCCAGAGTCCACCAAATAATAACACCGCCACAATAATCGCAATGGGATGCAGATTGACTGCCTCACTGAACAACAAAGGCACCAACACATTCCCATCCAGCGCCTGAATCACACCATAGACGACCATCAGGATGATAAAATCATGCCCCATACCCCACTGGAAAAGACCAACAGCGGCGACAGGTATTGTGACAATCGCTGCACCTATATAAGGAATCAGTACGGATAGCCCCACCAGCAAACCCAGCAAAGCCGCATAGTTCAGGCCAAGGAAAATAAACGAGACAAAAGTCACCAGGCCAACAATGACAATTTCAATCACCTTGCCCCGGATATAATTGGCAATCTGCTGACTCATCTCCTCTGATACCTGCTTGAGCATCCTGCGCTCTTTCGGTAGCATGGAAGAACACCACGCCAACAGCTCTTTTCGATCTTTAAGGAAGAAAAAGACCAAGATCGGCACCAGCACCAAGTAAATCAACAGCCCCACCACCCCGGATATCCGTGACAGGGAAAACGAAACAATCCACTGCCCCAGATTGGCCACCTGACTGCTAGCCGTTTCCATCCAGGCATTAACTTGAGCCTCGGATATAAAGCCCGGGAATTTTTCCGGCAACTCACTCAGCAACAAATGCCCCCGCGTCACCATACGCGGCAATTCATTGAGCAGATTGACCCCCTGATCCCAGACAAGCGGCAACAGCAGCAACAGCACAACCATCAGCATGGCCACAAACAGGGCAAACACTAGCGACACCGACACCATGTGAGGCACGCTACGCCGCTCCAGCCAGCTGACCATCCCCTGCAGCACAAACGCCAGCACCAAACCTGCAAACACAGGGGCCAGCATACTGCCAAAAGCCATGATGATACCCATGGCCAGTAACAGCAGCACAAACAGCATCACTGCTTCATCATCGGAAAAATAACGCTGCATCCAGCCGCGAAAAAGTCTGAACATTGCCGTCTTATCCATGTTTTTTCAGTGTGTGGACAAACACACCCTCACACTCGTCACTCTCAAGTAAGCTATGGCCCGCCAACTCCGCGTAACTGCGAAAATCCCTGACTGAACCGGGATCTGTCGCCAGCACCCTGAGCACCTGACCTGCCGCCATTCTATTCAACGCCTGCTTGGCCTTTAACAATGGCATGGGGCAAGCCAGCCCCCTGACATCCAATTCAACATCTACGTCCGACATACCACCCGCACAACCCTGAAAACAACAGCAAACTCCATGCCCGAACACTGGCGCCTCTTAATACTATTCGGCAAACCCGCCATGAACGGTAAAAATCACGGAATTATTAATGAAAGACCCAATTCATCATAGTATCTTATGGGCAAAGAAAATGCCCTCGCCATTCACCACAAACCAATAAGCTGTTTGCTAATGCGAAAAATCGCCCATTTTTTCTCCACCATCAGCCTGCTGATGATGCTGACACAAACCGCGCAGGGCAACTCAGAACTGCCCACCCTGGGTGATGCGACTTCCGGCGTTGTCTCAGCCCAGCAAGAGCATGAGCTGGGCCAGGTTTTTCTGAAGATGATCAACAGCCAGGTGAAGACCCTGAATGATCCGGAACTCACCAGCTATACCGAAGCATTAATCTACCGTCTGGCGGAAACCAGTGAACTGCAGGACAGACGTATCTCACTGGTTATTATCGATAGCCCACAGCTAAACGCATTCGCCGCACCTGGCGGCATTATTGGCATTAATGCCGGCCTGTTCCTGTATGCTGAAACTGAGCAGGAATTTGCCTCCGTTGTCGCACACGAACTTGCCCACTTGAGCCAGCGACACTATGCCCGCCGGGTCGAAGCTGCACAACGTCAGCGCATACCATCCATGGCCGCCTTGCTCGGCAGCATTATTCTGGCCGCTGCCGGTGGCGGCGACCTCGGTGCCGCAGCATTAAGTTCAACCATCGCCGGCATGCAAAGCGAACAACTGCGATTTAGCCGATTTAATGAACAGGAAGCTGACCGGGTCGGTATCCGCAACATGGCTCGCGCCGGTTTTGACCCCCGCGCCATGCCCAGACTGTTTGAACGGATGAGCCGCATGGAAGGCGGCGGCCCGCAGCTGGAATTCCTGCGCACCCACCCGGTCTCCCGAAACCGTGTCGCCGACTCCCTTGGCCGTGCAGAGCAATACCCGGTTCGCAATTACCAGAACAATCCGTCTTATCACCTGATGCGTATGCGCGTGATCGTCGAATCATCCAGCTCACCGGAAAACACAGCAAGACGCCTTGCCGCCGATCTTGAAACGGGCCATACCAGCTATCCTTTCGCAACGCGCTACGGATTAGCACTCGCACAACTGGAGAGTGGCGATACATCAAAAGCGGCTAAAACACTGAAACCTCTGTTAGCCAGTTCACCGGACAACGTCTATTACCGCATTCTGAACAACCGCATTCGTTTTGCCCAAGCCCAGCAAAAGGAAGCCCTCGCCAACATTAAGGATATTCTGCGCTTAACGCCCGACAATCTACCCCTCACCATGACCTATGCGGACATGCTGTTTAAGGACAAACAGTACACAGCAGCCACACGGGTTCTTAAGACGTTTTCCCGCACACGCAAGGATGATCCGGAAATCTGGTATCAGCTGGCTGAAGCTGCAGGTAAAGCCGGCGATATTGAGGAAGTTCACAAAGCAAGGGCAGAGTTCTTTTTCCTAACGGGTAACTTTGATGATGCCATCAAACACCTGGAATATGCCGCAGAACTACCCAGCACACCGTTCAGTACCAAAACCGCCCTGAAAGAGCGCGTCATAGAAATTCAGGAATACAAAAAGCGGATGAAACTCTAGGCAGGGAATACAGAACATTAAAAAAACCGGCAAACATTGCCGGTTTTTTTTAATTCAATAAGATAAAGCCATCACGATGCAGTAAAGGCTAACATTCGATCGAGAGGCAGTAACGCTTTTTCCCTGATAAGCGGATCCACATGGATCTCACTGCCGCCATGCTCCAGCGCATCAGCAATCAGCTCAAGACTGTTCATCGCCATCCAGGGACAGTGCGCACAACTGCGACAGGTAGCCCCATTACCCGCAGTAGGCGCTTCTATAAATTCTTTCCCCTCACCGGCCAGCTGCTTCATTTTGTAAAAAATGCCACGATCAGTTGCCACGATGAAAACCGGATTATTCATGGCCTGTGCCGCCTTGATCAACTGCGTGGTTGAACCCACGGCATCAGCCAACTCAACAACAGATTCCGGCGATTCCGGATGCACCAGCACCGCTGCATCGGGATAGACCTGCTTGAGATCAAGAATCCCTTTCGCCTTGAACTCTTCGTGCACAATACAGGCACCATCCCACAGCAACATGTCCGCACCGGTAGCCTTTTCAACATAATGACCAAGGTAACGATCGGGGGCCCAGATCAGTTTCTCACCCTCACCGGCTAGATGTTCAACAATATCAATGGCACAACTGGAGGTGACCACCCAGTCAGCACGCGCCTTTACCGCCGCCGACGTATTTGCGTATACAACAACCTTTCGATCAGGATGCTGGTCACAAAAATCGGTAAACTCATCAGCCGGGCACCCCAGATCCAGTGAACAGGTTGCTTCCAGGGTAGGCATCAGCACCCGCTTTTCGGGATTCAGGATTTTTGCGGTTTCCCCCATGAAGCGAACGCCCGCAACCACCAGCGTCGATGCTGAATGCCGGGTACCAAAGCGTGCCATTTCCAGGGAATCTGCAATACAGCCACCCGTTTCTTCGGCCAACTCCTGCACCAGGTCATCGGTATAATAGTGCGCAACCAATACGGCGTCTTTTTGCCTTAGCAAGGTCTTGATTCGCGCCTTCAACGCCCCCTCATCAACCACGCCCTGACCAGAAGCAGGCGCTTCCGACAGGTATTGGCTGACAAATAGTCTGTCTCTTGTTTGTGTCATCCGCTTATATGGCCTGTGGCACTTTCATATCTGTCATCGCCGCCCCGACAAACGATCCTATTCCTGCATAATTCCAAGAATACGAACGCAGAAAAACAGGCAGCATTGGGGAACGCATGTTAGCACAGAGAGAGCGGAAGTTTCATGCTGACAGAATTGTCATGATAGCGATATGGTGGGTCGTGTAGGATTCGAACCTACGACCAATTGGTTAAAAGCCAACTGCTCTACCGACTGAGCTAACGACCCAACAGAGAAGCGAGTAATAAACATTACTCTTTATAGGAAAATGGTGGGTCGTGTAGGATTCGAACCTACGACCAATTGGTTAAAAGCCAACTGCTCTACCAACTGAGCTAACGACCCGGAACAGGACGCAATCTTACGGATTACATCGACGACTACAAGTGTTAATTTCCACCACATGTCGATTTTTTGGATAAAAACGCATCAGCATAGAGCATGATGCGTTTTTACTGACTTACATCGGCTTGCTTTGCAGACTACGCAGATAGACATCTGCCAGCTTGGCCGCCGAACTCTGTGAATACTGACTGATCACAGACTTGAGGTACTTTTCGGACTGTGCCTTGTCGCCCAACTGGTCAAATACACGCCCCAGTTTGTACATGGCATCCGGCGACTTGCCGCTTTTGGGGTAATCCTTCAGCACCGTTTCAAAGGCACCTTTGGACTGCTCCAACTTACCTTGCGCCAGGTACACCTCTCCGAGCCAGTACTGGGCATTATCCGCGTAGGTGCCCGTAGGGAATCGACGAATATAATCATTCAATGCAACGATCGCTTCATCGAATTTGCGCGTGCGGATCAGCTGAAAGGCGTCCTGGTAAACAGCCTGTTCTGACACTGATTCCGTTATACCGCCACCCGCACTGACAGCACCGGAGGTACTACCTGCATCCATTGGGCGTGAGGCAACCGGCGATTCCGGCGCTGAACCGGATTTCGACAGCATCCCAATACGGCGATCCAGATCCAGGTAGCGATCCCGATTCTCTTGACTGAGACGCTGAAGCGCATTCGCCTGCTCTTCAACCAGCCCGCGCAACTGCAAGACTTCCTGCTGGAGCGAGCTGATCTGTTCAAGCAACGCACCGGCCTGCCCCACAGGAGTACTGGCACCAAGCACATTACTTTGCGCATTCGCCGCAGGCAGTGCCAACGAAGAGGGATTCGAATCAACAACCGGCACAGGTGCAGCCAGCACGGGCAGGCTGCACAAGCCAGTCATGATCACTGCAAGACGCAATTTGACCAATGACATGGCAACTATCAGAGTGTGCCGTTGGCTGAATCGATTTCAGCTCGACGGTTCTTGGACCAGGCTGTATCCGTGTGCGCAGGATCCAGCGGCTTTTCGAAACCGTAGCTGATCACTTCAATACGGTCAGAGGTGATACCCTTCAGCATCAGGTAGTTCTTGACCGCATTAGCACGACGCTCACCCAACGCCAGGTTGTAAGTACGGGTGCCACGCTCATCGGTATGGCCGCGGATGATCAGGTTAACGTTCTTGCCCGCTTCGGAAGTCAGGTAAGCCGCCTGCACATCCAGCGCCAGATAGTCTTCCGGGCTCAGACGATCGCTGTCAAAACCGAAATTGTACACATCACGGCTAAGCATCTCGGTGATCTGCTCAGGAGTAGCCTGCACCTTGCCACTGTCGATAACAGCCTGAACAGCAGGATCAACGATAGGCGTGGTCACCACTTCAGTTACAGACTGATCGGTTTCACCCGCTACTTCCTGGCCGGAAGTACTGCCACCTGTAGAAGCACAGCCAACGAGGTAGGTTGCCATCAGAGCCGCAACAAGCCCTTTGCCGATTTTGGCTAATTCCATCCTGAACTCCTGATCGTATTTCAATATGCAATGAATAAAAAAGTTGAACTAAGGTAACAGAGTTAGCCTGCACAGACCAGTCAGCGCAGCAATCCGTAAACACGTATTGCTACGTAACTTCAGGCCAGAGCACGAAACCTTTTCAAACCACTGACGAACAGCTCACTCAACGTGCTCGAAAATGGGTATCACACTAGCGCATGTAGGGAGACCAAGCCGGCTCCCTGACATCTCCTTCCTTGGATGGCAGACGATAGCTCACCTGCCCATCCGCCGAAATAATACCCAGCACCCCCTGCTGCCCGTCCTGCGCAGAATAAATCAGCATCTTGCCGTTTGGCGCGACAGCGGGCGAGTCCTCAAAAGGCATTGAGGTCAGCGTGCGCGTTCTGCCGGTTTCCAGATCGAGCACCGCGATGTTGTAATCCGACTGTCCTTTGCCTTTATGCACCATGGCGATGGATTGACCATCTGGAAACACCTTGGCCCGGGCATTGAACCGACCCTCAAATGTCAGCCTACGCGCATCACCACCGGTTGCAGGGATCTGGTAAATCTGGGCAGAACCACCGCGATTCGAGGTGAATACCAGGCTTTTACCATCCGGCATCCAGGCAGGCTCATTGTCTATGGCAAAGTGACGGGTTACCTGGGCCAGATTTTTCGTTGCCACATCCAGCGTGTAAATATCCGGATTGCCTGACCGGGACAACACCAACGCCAACTTCATGCCATCCGGTGACCAGACCGGTGCACTGTTCAGGCCTTTGAAGTTGGTCATCTTCTGCCGCTCACCGGTAGCCAGCTCCTGAATATAAATGGCAGGCCGCCCGGTTTCAAAGGAAACATAAGCAATTTTTTTGCCATCGGGCGACCAGCTGGGCGCCAAAATCGGCTCACCGGAACGCAGCACCGTCACCGCACAACGACCATCCATATCGGCATAGACCAGCTGATAATCGGTTCGTTCCGCCGAAAAACGGTTGGCAATCACATAAAGGATCTTGGTGGAAAACACCCCACGAATACCGGCAATTTTTTCATACACGGCATCGCTGATATTGTGCGCCACCGAACGCAGTTGCGTTTTCGAACCTTCCACTTCCCCTTTCAATACCGGCATCTGACGCACGATATCAAAAAGTTGATAATTCACCCGATACCGGTCATCCGGAAGCGCTGAGACCTGCCCGATCACCAGGTAGGTCACACCAAGCATGTTCCAGTCGCGGAAATAGACTTCGTCTGCCGTCGCGGGAAAGCTCAGAAAATTATTACGATCCACCGGCATGAACTGACCACTGAGCTTCAGGTCATTGGTAATAATGCCGGAAATATCTTCAGGCAGGATACCCTTGCCATTCCAGGCAAACGGCACGACGGCAACGGGGACCGCCTGATCATTTCCCTGGGTGATTTCAATGGTGAGGTCAGCCTGCACCTGCTGTAGGCACAAGACCAGCATCAGCACCACCTGAATCACACCAGAACGCAACCTGTCCATCACAACTTGAGCCATTTTCATTCCAGCAAATCCTGCGGATCGAAATAGAAATTAAACGCCCGGAAGTGACTTTCAAACAGCCGGCTTTCCAGCTGGCCCAACTCCCGGAACGGCGCCGCTTTCTGAACAGCACGAATGGCTGAATCATCGAAAGCCGGGTTACCGCTACCCTTTAATGTCTCAATACTGACAATTTCTCCGGTCGGTGTCAGCCTGACCCGAAGCTTGACCGTCATCCCTTTGCGCGCACTGGGCGGACGACTCCAGTTCTGTCGCACCAGCTGCTCAATCAATGCCACATAACCATTCACAACATTGGCATCAGTTTTCAGCTGTTCAGCTATGCGCTGCTGCTCTGCCTGATCCCGCTCCAGCGCCGCCAGCATTTCCTGCTCCTGCAGGCGCTGAGCCTCTTCCGCTTTTCGGGCTGCCTCAGCCTCGCGACGCTTCTCCGCCTCACGCTCACGACGCTGCTGTTCCGCCAGCGCCTTTTGGCGTTCAGCCTCACTCTTGACCGGTTTCACCTGCACTTTTTTCTCGGGCATCTTGACTGTTTTTTTCTTTTCCGGCTTTTTGACAGGCTTTTTCTTTGGCTTCGGGGCGACCGGTTCGGGCGTTGGCACATAAACCTTCGCCATAATATGTGTCGGTACTGGTCTGACCCGTTCATCAGTCTTACCGGGCCAGACAATCACCATCGCAACAACCGCCAACCCATGAAGCAACAGCGATGTCAGAACGGGAATTGTATAACCATCACTGATACCACGACTACGAAGTTTCGATAACACATTCACGGCGTCAATTCAGCTCCCGGGGATCAGTCATCAACCCCACATCACTGACACCGGCATCCTGCAGGCTCGCCATGGCTGCAACAACCTTACCGTAACTGACACGCTCATCCCCCTCAATCAGAACCAGCGTATCGGGCCGCGCCCGCTTGATTTTGGCCACGCGCTCACTGATCACCTTGAGCGATAAGGCTTTCTTACCGGTAGACTCCAGATTCAGATAGTAACTACCATCCGCCTTGACGGAAACAATCAGCGGCTCCTTGCCCTTGGGCACTTCCATCGGCGCACTGTCTGTTTTCGGCAGCTGTACCTTGATACCCTGCGACATCATGGGTGCCGCCACCATAAACGCCACCAGCATCACCATCATGATGTCGATAAACGGCACCATATTGATCTCGGACATCGGCTTGCGCCGGGCACGTACCCTCATGATGCCGCATCCTGCTGATGGGCATGTACTTTACGGTGCAGAATACTGGAAAACTCGTCAGCAAAGGTTTCATAGCCGGCCAACAAATGGTCAACTTTGGCCGAGAAACGGTTATAAGCCACCACAGCCGGAATCGCGGCGACCAGGCCAACCGCTGTGGTTACCAACGCTTCCGCAATACCCGGTGCCACGGCCGCCAACGTTGTCTGATGCACATTTGCCAGACCACGGAACGAATTCATAACACCCACAACCGTTCCAAACAAACCCACATAAGGGCCCGTTGAACCCACAGTGGCAAGAAACGGCAAATTCGTCTCCAGGCGCTCCTGCTCTTTCGACAGCGCCACCCGCATGGCGCGCTGCACCCCTTCCATCACCGCATCGGGGTCACTGGTCTGCCCACGCAGGCGGGTGAACTCGCGAAAACCACTGCGGAAGATGCGTTCCGCACCATTATCCGGGTCCGGGTTATCATGAACCTCCCGGTACAGCTGACTCAGATCCATGCCGGACCAGAAACGATCCTCGAACTGACGCACCGCCTGACGCGTATTACGCAATAAAATGGCACGCTGGATAATAAACACCCAGCTCAAAATAGAAGCCCCTATCAGGATCACCATCACCAGCTGCACCACCCAGCTGGCATTCCATATCAGGGACCACATCGAAATACTTTCTGTCACAATCAATCCTCAGGGACAACACGGCCATCCAGATACTGCCTGCAGGTATCCGGCAGCGCCATTGGCTTCATACTTTCGGAATCAACACAAGCGATGGTAAAACGCCCAGAACATAACTCGACACCTTCCAGGCGCACCGATTGCTGGAACACCAGGCTGGCCCGCCCCGCCTTGATGACATTCGCCGTCACTTCAACGAGATCATCCAGCCTTGCGGAGCGCCGGTAGTTGATCTGGGCATCCCGTACAACAAACATGAAACCATGCTCCAGCAATGCCCGCTGACCAAAACCCAGGCTTCGAAGCCGCTCCGAGCGGGCTCGCTCCATGAACTTCAGGTAATTGACATAATAAGGCCCTTTTCCAGGTTGGCGGATCATTTCAGAGCCTCCTGTCTTATTTTCAGATAAAGGTAATCCAGGTCATTGTACCCACACGCTTTATAGATAATGCGTTTGATTACCCCGTTAAAGGC
>MUIA01000300.1 GCA_002084115.1 Oceanospirillales bacterium LUC14_002_19_P2
AGGAGTTTTATCAACCTGCCCTGAGGAAGAAACTGTACAGAACCATTGAAGAATTGCAGATTGATCTGGACGAATGGTTAATCCACTACAATACTGAGCGCACCCATCAGGGCAAACGGTGTTTTGGGAGAACTCCCATGGAGACGTTGCTCGATGGAAAACAGATCTGGAAGGAAAAATTCATAGCCTGAATTTGACCTGACAGACACCCTCTGGAAAATCGGTAACTGTCAGATCAGGTTTGAACTACTACACCCAGAAAGATTGAGATGTTTTCAACATCCAAATCCTCAACATTTGCACGCCCAACTGCTGCCAAAATACGCCCCCAGTTAGGATCACTGGCAAAAAGAGCCGTTTTCACCAACGGTGAATGTGCAACGGTATAAGCTACTTCCAACGCCTCTTGACGTGAACCAGCCTGCTCAACGACAACACTGACAAACTTGGTTGCTCCTTCCGCATCGTGAACCAGCGACTGAGCTAAACGCTGACACAACATGGCCACCTGCTCGCTCAACACACGGCAAAGTGGCTGCTCTGTATTCACAATGGTTTCGTTGCCGGCAGAACCTGTAGCAACCAGCAGACAGGCATCGTTCGTCGACGTATCCCCATCGACCGTTATACGATTAAAAGAACAATTAACAGCTTCATTTAAAATTTGCTGAAGGCATGCAGTCTCAATAGATACATCCGTGGCAATAAAGGCCAGCATGGTTGCCATATCAGGCCGTATCATGCCTGCCCCCTTGGCAATCCCCGTCAGTGTGTAAACAACACCTTCATGCTCAAAGCAGACAGACTCACCTTTTGGGCGCGTGTCCGTCGTCATGATCCCTTCAGCGGCCTGACACAAGGCGGCTTCCGATTCTGTCAAACGCTCAACACACGCCGGCAATCCGGTCACTAGCGTCGGTACCGGCATATACTCCCCGATCACACCAGTAGAGAACGGCAGCACCTGCTCCGGCAAACAGCCAAACACTTCTGCCAACCTGGCCGTACAGGTTTCTGCATCCGCCAGCCCCTGCGTTCCGGTTCCCGCATTAGCATTGCCAGTATTGACAACCAGTGCGCAAGGAGCCCTCGCTAAACGTTGTCGCGACAACTCAACGGGCGCGGCACAAAAGCGATTCCGGGTAAACACGCCAGCGACAGAAGCCTCTTCAGGCCAGCTCATCACCACAAGGTCTTTACGGTTTGGGTACCGTATACCAGCCTCTACTGTGCCCAGCCGAAAGCCTTTCACAGGATACATTGCATGGATAAGGGGTTGTTCTGACGCCATTACAGATAGTCCTCTTAATAACTGCCTTGTACCACATGGCAACCTTAAATGAGTCACTGATTATTGTTCTTTGGCATCCTGTCCACATAAAACAATGCCCCCCATCCTGGGAGGCATTGCGATCCATCGCCTGGCTATTAATTACTTAGACAATCTTGCCATGACACTGCTTGTACTTTTTGCCTGAACCACAAGGGCATGGCTCATTACGGCCAACCTTCTTGCTGTCCCTGACAAACGGCTGCGCAGGCTGCTGTTGATCTGCGGGCTGTGCTTCGCCGGATGGCGCCTCCATAGCCGCGGCCTGTTCATGCTGGAATTGCATTCTACGCGCTAACTCCTCACGGCGCTGGCGCTCCATTTCTTCTGTCTGGTCATTATCCTGAACCTGGACATGTGACAGAATGCGAATCACTTCATGCTTGATATCACTGAGCATCTGCTGGAATAGCTCAAACGCTTCGCGCTTATATTCCTGTTTTGGATTCTTGGCAGCAAAGCCACGCAAATGAATCCCTTGCCGCAAATGATCCATCGTCGCCAGGTGCTCCTTCCACTTATCATCCAGAATCCGTAGGAGGATATGCTTCTCAAACGCCCTCAGCGCTTCGGCACCGGCCATCTCCTCTTTCCGCTGGTAAGAGGTAACGACCTTTTCGAGAATTCGCTGACGCAGACCTTCTTCTTCCAAGTGATCCTCAGCGTCCAGCCAATCAGCAATTGGCAGCTTTTCGGCAAACTCGGAAGCAATCCGAGTTTCCAGCCCTGAAATATCCCACTGCTCTTCCAGAGTTTGCGGTGGAATATATTCGTTAATGATTTCTTCAATCACCTCTTCACGGATATTGGCAATACTTTCTGCCACATTTTCCGCTTCAAGCAGTTCATCGCGCTGAGCATAAACGACCTTACGCTGGTCATTGGCCACATCATCATATTCCAGCAACTGCTTACGAATATCGAAGTTACGGCCCTCGACCTTTCTCTGGGCCTTCTCAATGGCATTGGTAACCATGCGATGCTCAATCGCCTCGCCTTTCTCCATCCCCATCGCTTTCATGAAATTCTTGACCCTGTCTGAAGCGAAAATACGCATCAAACTGTCTTCAAGCGATAGGTAAAAACGGGAGATACCGGGATCCCCCTGACGACCCGCACGGCCTCGCAACTGGTTATCAATACGACGGGACTCGTGACGTTCAGTACCGATAATATGCAGACCGCCTGAATCCAGCACCTGCTGATGGCGCTTTTTCCATTCCGCTTTTATTCGATCAACGTCATCTTGAGTGGCGTTATCAAGCGCTGCAAGCTCAGCTTCCCAGTTACCACCAAGAATAATATCCGTACCACGACCAGCCATATTCGTGGCAATAGTCACCGTACCGGGACGCCCTGCCTGGGCAATAATTTCCGCTTCCTTCTCGTGGTATTTGGCGTTCAGAACCTGATGGTTAATCTTGGCCTTTTTCAGCGCCGCAGACAGTAGTTCAGAAGACTCAATGGACGCCGTACCCACCAGAATCGGCCGGCCTTCGTTCATTGCCGTTGTGATGTCATCAATGATCGCGTCGTATTTTTCCTGAATAGTCAGGAATACAAGGTCATTAAGGTCGTTACGCGACATCGGCTTATTGGTAGGAATCACGACCACGTCCAGCCCATAAATCTGTCGAAACTCATATGCTTCCGTATCGGCTGTACCGGTCATACCAGAAAGCGTTTCATACAAACGGAAGTAGTTCTGGAAGGTCGTTGAAGCCAACGTCTGGCTTTCTGCCTGAATGGATACGCCTTCCTTTGCTTCCAATGCCTGATGCAAACCTTCTGACAGGCGACGACCATGCATGGTTCTGCCCGTATGCTCATCCACCAGAAGGATGTCACTACCGCTGACAATATAATCAACGTTTTTGTGGAACAGTACATGCGCCTTCAGCGCGGCATTCACATGATGCAGCAGGTTCAGGTTATTGGATGCATAGAGGCTCTCGCCTTCTGGCAGGAGACCTTCCTGAGTCAACAGTTCTTCAATGAACTGATGCCCCTCTTCAGTCAATTCAACCTGCCGTGTTTTCTCGTCAACCTGATAGTGACCTTGCTCCTCACCTTCCTCATAGTGGCGCGTCAACTTCGGAATCAGACGATTAATACGCTTATAAAGCTCAGAACTGTCTTCTGCAGGACCTGAGATAATAAGCGGGGTTCTCGCCTCATCGATTAGAATGGAGTCAACTTCGTCCACAATGGCAAAATTCAGAGGACGCTGAAACTTATCCTCTGCACTGAAGGCCATATTGTCACGCAGGAAATCAAAACCAAACTCGTTATTGGTTCCGTAGGTGATATCCGCTTGATAGGCAGCACGTTTGTCTTCCGGTCCCTGCATCGGAACCACCACGCCAACCGTCATCCCCAGAAATTCATACAGAGGCCGCATCCAGTTAGCGTCACGGGTTGCGAGGTAGTCGTTGACCGTAACAACATGAACCCCTTTACTGGACAGCGCATTGAGATAAGCAGGCAATGTCGCGACCAGGGTTTTACCTTCACCAGTACGCATTTCTGCAATGCGACCTTCATGCAGTGTAAGACCACCAATCATCTGTACGTCAAAGTGGCGCATACCCATGACACGCTTACTCGCCTCACGGCAAACAGCAAATGCCTCAGGCATAATGTGATCCAGGGTCTCCCCCTTCTCTATACGCGCCTTGAACTCACCGGTCTTAGCCTGCAACTGCTCATCAGTCAGCTGCGAAAGTCCGTCTTCCAGGGCATTAATGGCCTTGACCACCTTGCCCATTTTTTTGAGTTGTCGGTCGTTCTTACTGCCAAAAACTTTCTTAATTAGGGGTGCCAACATAATTTCAGTAATGCCTAAACTGATCGAATCCCGAAGAAAATAATGAATTATCGGCTGGCACGGTATATATAACGGGCCGGGTTTACCTGACGACCATTCACCAGCACTTCGAAATGTACATGAGGGCCTGTTGAACGCCCTGTGCTACCCATCAGGCTTATGGTCTGTCCCTTGCTGATAATATCGCCAACATTAACCAGAATGTCTTTATTGTGGCCATAGCGGGTGACATAGCCATTACCATGATTAATCTCAACAAGATTGCCGTAACCACTTCGCTTACCAGCCCAGGTCACAACACCAGATCCAACGGCTATGACATCTGAGCCATCTTTACCAGCGAAATCAACACCTTTATGCCAGGCAGGCCGCCCACTGAACGGATCAGTTCTACGGCCGAACGGAGAAGACATCCAGCCTTTCTTGATAGGACGCCCTGCTATGTAGACATCATCTTGCAGCTTTCGGTCAAGCAACAGATTTTCGAGGATATTGAGCTGTTCTTCACGCTTATCAACCTGCATGGCAAGCTGATCAATTAGCGATACAAAATCCGGCGGCTGATAACTGATACCAGACTCTGCCATCTCGTCAGGCCCACCTTGAGGGGCTGGTGAACTGAAATCAAACTCCCCTGCATCCAGCTTTGCCATAGCAGTGAGGCGTTCACCCAACGCATCCAGACGGAGAATCTGACCTTGAATCTGGGCTAACTGAACAGCCAGCGCATCAATCTCCAGGCTGGCGTTACCTCGGACTTTTTCGATTTCACTCTGCTGAAGCGCAATAGTCTTTTGCCACTGAGACAACTCTCTCGCCGTCAGTGAACCACCGACATTAACGTTGACCATCGACCAGGCTATAAAATAATCGGAAGCCAAAATAACAGCGGCGATAAGAACCCCGAAGACCGCCAGCCTTCGGGGCTTTAAATTGATAGTCTGGCTCTTGCCATGCTGCTGGCTGACAACAATTATCTTCATTGTCGCATTAACCGGGTCTATACCTGTTTCACAGTTATATTGTTCAGTTCTGCCCAGCCCTTTGTACAGCCAAACCGGTGGAACCGTTCCAAATAAAATATCAAGACGACCAACTCTAGCATTAGCCATCCCCCCCCGCAACTGAAGCACATCGCGGACAGAGTTCAACGAGCAAACATCACTTCAGAAGCACCAAGCCACCTGCCTACTCAAAAACCTGAACAAACCTACTCACAAAAACTGGCGGCTACCACTTAAAATCTAGAACACCCTCGCTGATTTCCGCCACTTCAAAGTTTTATTCACACCAGCAGGAAAAAGAAAAGCGGTGCTTTTACAGGTTGGCGGATGAAAAGTGCGGGATTGCAACAGAAATAGCCTTTA
This sequence comes from Oceanospirillales bacterium LUC14_002_19_P2, assembly GCA_002084115.1. Lineage (GTDB taxonomy): Bacteria > Pseudomonadota > Gammaproteobacteria > Pseudomonadales > Endozoicomonadaceae > Kistimonas. Next base: position 5,525 of record MUIA01000300.1, read on the forward strand.
GAAGACGATTGATTTGTATAGATCAAAACTTCTGAAGGATCAGACATGTCGGCAACCCCATCACTCCGTCCCATGTTCGCATTTTCTGGCTGGGTAAT
>MUIA01000301.1 GCA_002084115.1 Oceanospirillales bacterium LUC14_002_19_P2
ATGAATCATGAGGGTTACCTTTTTGATGATTCAGATTTAAGTGATTGCACCCTCTATCTGAATCGGTAACCCTCTCCTTTTCTGAAGGATGAATTGTCAGATCAAATCTGAACTAATCCACCTTAAGCGGGCCTTTTTTTCATTAAAACAAACAACATCAATCCAACAGATTTCTGCCTTTACCCGCTGCAATGCGCAAACGTAATGCATTGAGTTTAATAAAGCCTGCAGCATCCGCCTGATCATAAGCACCGGCATCATCTTCAAATGTCGCGATACTTTCATCAAACAGCGACTGATCTGATTCCCTGCCAACAACCGTGATATTGCCTTTATATAACTTGATCCGCACCCGACCACTGACATTGATCTGGGATTCATCAATCATCTGCTGCAGCATGCGACGCTCCGGCGACCACCAGTAACCGTTGTAGATCAGCTTGGCGTAGCGCGGCATCAGCTCATCTTTCAGGTGCGCCACTTCCCGATCCAGCGTAATGGACTCAATCGCTCGGTGCGCCTTCAACATGATGGTGCCGCCGGGTGTCTCATAACAGCCCCGGGCCTTCATGCCGACATAACGGTTTTCGACAATATCGGTTCTGCCCACACCATGCTCACCACCCACCTTGTTCAGATAGGCCAGCACTTCCGCTGGTGTCATGTCATTACCATCAATGGCAACGATATCACCGTTACGGTATGTCAGCTCCAGATACAATGGCGACTCTGGCGCAGCCTCTGGCGAGACACTCCAGCGCCACATATCTTCTTCCGGCTCCGCCCAGGGATCTTCCAGAATACCGCCTTCATAAGAGATATGCAGGAGGTTGGCATCCATGGAATAGGGTGATTTACCTTTCTTACGCTCCACGGCAATACCATGGCGATCGCAATAGGCCAACAGTTTTTCCCGGGAATTCAGATCCCATTCCCGCCAGGGCGCAATCACCTGGATACCGGGTTTGAGGGCATAGGCGCCCAGCTCAAACCGCACCTGGTCATTCCCCTTACCCGTGGCACCGTGGGAAATGGCATCCGCACCGGTTTCACTGGCAATTTCAACCAGACGCTTGGCAATCAACGGACGGGCAATGGAGGTGCCCAGCAGGTATTCCCCTTCATAGATGGTGTTCGCCCGGAACATGGGAAAAACATAGTCTCGGACGAACTCTTCTCGCAGGTCTTCAATGTAGATTTCTCGGATGCCGAGGGCTTCGGCTTTGGCGCGTGCAGGTTCGACCTCTTCACCCTGGCCCAGGTCGGCCGTGAAGGTGACCACTTCACAGTGGTAGGTATCCTCAAGCCACTTCGCTATCACAGAGGTATCAAGACCTCCGGAGTAAGCGAGTACAACCTTGCTGATATCTTTCATTAAAGACTGACTCCGATCGACTTCTCGTTTAAACGTTGTAATTCTCTGCGTCGGGGCGGCCATTCTACCCCGCTCTCCGCCTGAAAGCATAGAGCCTGCCGCGGGAAACCCCGAATATCAGCGAGATTTACGACTGTTTTTTACCAACTTCCACCTTATTTGAACCAATCTCGGCATAAATGCACCGTTTGCCGGTAACCAACCGGTTAACCCTGTATACCTTTCAGAGGATGCTTCGGGTAAGATTCGCCCGACCAGTTACCCGCCTCCCAATGGCTCCAGAGACAGGCTTTTGCGTCAATGACAGAACGATTGCAGATTACCCGCCCGGATGATTTCCACCTCCACCTGCGAGACGGCAAGGTTCTGAAAGAGACCGTGGCCGCCAGCGCACGGGATTTTGGCCGGGCGATTATCATGCCCAACCTGCGCCCCCCCGTGACCACCGCACAACAGGCGGCCGAGTATAAAGCCCGTATTGAAGAGCAGATCCCTGCGGGCAGTGCATTTCAACCATTAATGACGCTCTATCTCACTGACAACACCACTGCGGCGATTGTCAGCGAAGCAAAAGCCATGGGCGATGTGTATGCACTGAAACTATATCCGGCTGGAGCCACCACAAATTCCGACTCCGGTGTCACCTCCCTGGAAAAAATTTTCCCGGCGCTGGAGGCAATGATTGATAACAATCTGCCCCTACTGGTGCATGGTGAAGTCACCGAAAATCACATCGATATCTTTGACCGGGAAAAGGTCTTCATTGACCGTCACCTACTCCCGCTGGCCGAACGTTATCCGGAATTGAAAGTGGTAATGGAGCACATCACCACGAAAGAAGCCGCGCAGTTTGTGGCAGGTGCACACGACAATATTGCAGCTACCATTACGCCCCAGCATCTGCTGTACAACCGCAATCACATGCTGGTTGGAGGCATTAAACCGCACTTCTATTGCCTACCTATTCTGAAAAGAAACATCCACCAGGAAGCCCTGTTGCAGGCCGCCACCAGCGGTAGTCCCAAGTTCTTCCTGGGCACGGATTCTGCGCCCCACGCCAAAGGGGCCAAGGAAAGCAGTTGTGGTTGCGCCGGTTGCTTCTCCGCGTTTGGCGCCATGGCGTTTTATGCCGAGGCCTTTGAGTCCATGAACGCACTGAATCGCCTGGAAGCTTTCAGTAGCCATTACGGCGCTGACTTCTACGAACTGCCACGCAATACCGATACCATCACCTTGGTCAGACAGACCGTGGATGTACCCGCTTCCCTGCCACTGGGTGACGAGGAAGTCGTTCCCCTGAAAGCAGGTGAACAGTTACACTGGATGGTGGAAAGCGTTTAGACATAGCGTCAAACCATGCAATACCTCCGGACGGCACCAGTGCAGTCCGGCTCTCTCAGTTAACAATTAAGGCATTGGTGTGAGTAACGAGGAATACAACCGTTCACATTCCCCCATGGCGGACCGCTTCCGTGGTTTCCTGCCCGTCGTCATTGATGTAGAGACCGGCGGCTTCAACGCCAAGACCGATGCCCTGCTGGAAATTGCCGCCATCACGATCGGCATGGACGAAAACGGTTACGTCATGCCGGAAGACGAAATCGCCTATCACGTACAGCCGTTTGATGGCGCCAATATTGAAAAGGCAGCGATCGAATTCATCGGTATCGACCCGTTTCATCCATTGCGCATTGCACATCCGGAACAGGAAGCACTGACCAACATTTTCAAGTCCGTGCGCAAAGCCGTTAAACGCTATGGCTGTTCACGTGCCATTCTGGTGGGCCATAACGCCACGTTCGATCTGGGCTTTGTCAATGCCTGCGCAGAACGGAATGACATCAAGCGTAACCCGTTCCACCCCTTCTCCTGCTTTGATACGGCGACGCTTTCAGGTCTCGCTTACGGCCAGACCGTACTGGCGCGCGCCTGTGATGTGGCCGGTATTCGCTTCGACAAAAACGAGGCGCACTCCGCCCGGTATGACACCCGTAAAACCGCCGAACTGTTCTGCACCATCGTCAACCGCTGGAAAGAGCTGGGCGGCTGGAACGACTGATCGCCCTTCTCGTCCGAACGCTCTGAGCCGCTAGCCAGAGCGTTTTCTTTCTCAAAAAATTCTTACAAAAACCTTGCAGAGCTGCAGCCGTTCAGGTTATTTTTCCAGCAACTGCAAACGCAGTTCAGTCCAGATATACTATTACCGAGACAATAAGATGCTAATACTCTTTGACTCATACTGTTCCCCCCTAACGGTCACTTCTGAATCTGTCTGTTCTGCCTGCCTGCATCATACCCACCTGCACCACCATCATCACTGAAACCCACGTTTCAAACGGATTCTGTTATCTATCCTGACAGCTTCCGACAGCTATACTGCCCGTGTCACCGCATAAGCTGATGCATAATTAAGAACACGGCGGCAACCCAAACATTTAAGACCTGAAGGTTTGACCCATGAACGCAGTGATTGTTGCGGTGGTCATCATGCTCTCCCTGAGCCTGATGCGCGTAAACGTGATTTTAGCCCTTTTCCTGGGTGCATTGGCCGGCGGCCTAACCGGCGGACTCAACCTGGATGAGACCCTGTCTGCCTTTGGCGCGGGGCTGGGCGGCGGCGCCAGCATCGCCCTGAGTTACGCCTTACTTGGCGCCTTTGCCATGGCGATCTCCCGCTCCGGCATTCCCGAAGCCCTGGCCGGCGGCATAATCACGCAGATGGATAAAGCCAAGGAGAAAGGCAACCCTCGCCTGATCAAGCTTGGCCTGCTGGGCAGCATTATCCTGATGGCCATTGCCTCACAGAATCTGATCCCCGTCCACATCGCCTTTATACCGATCCTGATTCCCCCGCTGCTGAGCGCCTTCAGCCGTATGCAGATGGATCGACGCCAGGTAGCCTGTGTGATCACCTTCGGCCTGACAGCTACCTATATGCTGTTCCCGGTCGGTTTCGGCAATATTTATCTGAATGAGATCCTGGCCGCCAACCTGAAAACCAATGGTCTGGACACGACCGGTTTCTCTATGTCCAGCGCCATGATCATTCCGGTTGTCGGTATGTTCCTGGGTATGCTGACTGCTGTATTCATTACCTATCGCAAGCCTAGAACCTATCGTATTGATAAAAAAGCAACGTCCAGCGATCAAGCGGAACCTAAAGTATCCAGAAAAAATGCACTGATTACCGGACTCGCCGTCGCACTTGCACTGACCGCACAGCTGCAAACCGGTTCCATGAGCCTTGGCGCTCTGGTCGGCTGTATTACTCTGGTGATTGGCGGTGTCATCTGCTGGCGCTCAGCGGATGATGTGTTTGTGCAAGGCATGAAAATGATGGCCTTCTGCGGCTTCATCATGATTACTGCCGCCGGCTTTTCTGAAGTTCTCAGAACCACAGGCGCAGTGCCTCAGCTGGTGAGCGCTATCGGTGAAATGATTCAGGGGAATAAAGGGCTCGCTGCATTCATGATGCTGCTGGTAGGCCTGCTGGTCACCATGGGCATTGGTTCATCCTTTTCGACCGTACCGATCATTGCAACCCTGTACGTACCGCTTGGCCTTTCCCTTGGCTTTTCGCCGCTGGCCGTTGCTGCACTGGTAGGCACATCCGGCGCACTGGGTGATGCCGGTTCACCGGCATCCGATTCCACCATCGGCCCTACTGCCGGCTTGAATGCTGACGGTCAGCACGATCACATCAGGGATTCTGTTATACCGACATTCATCCACTACAACCTGCAACTACTGGCGTTTGGCTGGGTCGCTGCAATGATCCTCTAACAGGGGCACCATCCTCCAGCAGAGGAGGATAATGCTTATCAACGATCCCCAAGATATCAATTAACAGGGATCGTTGATAAAACCTGAATATTGACCTTGAGCATTTCCTGTCTACAAATTATGAATCCGGAAATAATATATGAACGCCTGATAAATTCGATTTAAAGCGATTAACCAGAAAAACAATCTATTATTCGCGAGCCATTGAACCACACGAAAAGCTTCGGTGAAATCATCTCCAGGGAGCAATCTCAAAATTTGTGATAAATAACCGGCACTAATAAAGAATAAATTAAGAAGCTGGCAACTTTGCAATAGCATCAAGCTTGATAACAAGGGTGCTCTCTCTGATTAACTCAAGTTACGCACAAGACTGAAAATACGGCATTATTGCCGGTATGAAACACGATCTGATTGAGCTGTACTCTGACTACCTTCTGTCCTCTTTTGGCAAAACAA
>MUIA01000359.1 GCA_002084115.1 Oceanospirillales bacterium LUC14_002_19_P2
TGCTTGGCATGCGGGCACTGACAGAGACAAAAGGACGCTGGGATCAGCTATGGGAACGAATAACCTGTGAAAACAGGCTTGGAGAGCCAGTATCTGCGTATTAATCAGAGAGAGCACCCACTAGCACTCGATATCCGGTGTGAGAGCTGCAGTCTTCATGCAAGACTGCTGTCCTGAATATCGGATGCACAGAAAGGGAGTGAGCAAGAACTATCCGCTAACTGCGGATACTCTTAACTGACTCCCTAGCGTTATAATTATTTAACGCCAATTCAACATGCGATTGGATGATTTTACGGCTTATTCATCGCCATATATCGCACATTTTAATTCACTGATTTGATCAATCAGCTTTTGGCGATCTGTGTTCCATACGTTGAGATGTCCTACCTTCCGGTTTGGACGCGGCGTTTTGTTGTAATCGTTCAGTTGCACATTACTGTCAACCAGCCAGTTTGTATTGAGCTTCTGCCCAAGCACATTGACCATACCCACATGAGTTGTTGGCTCAGTTGCACCTAACATGATGCCTGCAATACTGCGCAGATGATTTTCAAACTGGGAGCAGATGCCGGCAGCTTGTGTCCAATGACCGCTGTTATGGACTCTGGGTGCCAGTTCGTTAACCAAGAGCTTGTCATTCATGACAAAGAACTCAATCGACAGAACGCCCACATACTCCATTTCTTCAATGATGGTCTGTGCAATTTTCCGGGCTTCTGCTGACAGTGATGGTGAGGGCAGTTCAGCTGGTGCAATGGAACTGATAAGAATGCCGTTACGGTGTTCGTTTTCAGCCAGTGGGTAGAATGCACATTCGCCCTTACTGGATCGCATGGCAACAATGGAGGCTTCTTTTTCGAAAGCAACAAAACCTTCAACAATGAAATCGCCTTCCATTGTATTTTCCAGCAATAAAGCATCCAGCTCTTGCGTGTTGTCAATCTTCCACTGGCCGCGACCGTCATAACCCTCTTCGCAGGATTTGACAATAACGGGCAGTCCCATCGCTTCTATTGCGGCTTTCAAGCTCGCTGCGGAATTGATCAAACGGTAAGGCGCTGTCGGTACACCCAGGGCATTAACAAAGTTCTTTTCACGCCCCCGGTGCTGGCATATTTCAATCGCATCCGGGTTAGGGTTGACCTCACAGAATGAAGCGAGATCTTTCAGCATCTTTACATCGACATGCTCGCGCTCAACCGTTACCACGGCAGGCTCACCCAGCGCTTCGAAAAGCTTACGGCCCGTCAACTCTGGCGTTAATTCAACAATGTTTCCCAGACCTTCAACACAGGACCTGTTTTCACCGGGATCTGCCAGAAAAGAAAATGTCAGCCCCAAATGCCAGCCTTCAAACGCCATCATACGGGCCAGCTGACCGCAACCAATCATTGCGATGTGCATTATTCAACCTCTACGGGAACGCTTTCTGTCTGATCTTTACGCCACTGCTGCAAACGCTGGCTAAGTTCGTCATCTTTTAGCGCCAGCATCTGGGCGGCCAGCAGGCCTGCATTATAGGCGCCAGAGTTCCCCACGGCCTGACAGGCGACGGCAACGCCTTTCGGCATTTGCACCATCGACATCAGGCTGTCCATACCGTTGAAATGTTTGCTGGGTACAGGTACAGCAATCACGGGCAGGTGCGTCATGGCCGCAGCCATACCAGCCAGATGCGCAGAACCGCCGGCACCGGCAATGATCACATCAATGCCACGCAGGTGAGCTTCAGAGGTAAATTGATAGAGCCGATCAGGCGTACGGTGGGCAGAAACCACGCGGGTTTCAAAACTGACACCCAACTCGTTCAATGGAATGGTAGCGGACTTCATAATGGGCCAATCCGATTGTGAGCCCATAATGATGCTGACGGAAATCTTGCTCATACAATGTATCCGGGTGAATCCAGTTTAAACCATCACTTCGATGATCAGCGCGCTGTATAACGGTATACCCACCAGCACGTTAAACGGGAACGTGATGGCGAGCGATGACGTAATCGACAATCCCTGGTTGGCCTTTGGCAAAGCAACGGCCATCGCCGCGGGTACGGCAATGTACGAGGCACTTCCCCCCAGAGTGGCCAGCAGAATAGTGCCCCCAGCCGAAAGCTGCAAAAGCGGCGCAAACAGGGCACCTAAAGTAGCACCAATGAGAGGCATAATCACCCCAAAGCTCGCGATGAAAGCGCCATATTGCCTTAAAAGCTGCAGACGCGAGGCTGAGACCCGTCCCATTTCCAGCAGAAACAGTGCCAGCACACCGTAAAAGAGGTTACCGAAGAATGGCATGAGCTTCTGGCTTTGATCACCTGCCCACCAGCCGATAAGAAGCGCGCCCGTCAGCAGCAGCACCCCTTGGTTCAGAAAGATCTCGTGCAGGGTTTTCTTGAGATCCAGCGTCTGCGTTTTATCCCGTGCCAGCCAAAGCCCTACAGCGATTGCGGGTATCTCCAGCAAGGCAACAAATAGCGGGAAATAAGGTTCGTAGCTAATCTCTTGCGCCTCAAGAACAGCGAGGGCAACAGCAAACGTCGCAATACTCACTGAGCCATAGTGTGCAGCGATAGAAGCCGAATCAACACGCGACAGACCGCCATACTTGAGTAACTCAAGTTACGCACAAGACTGAAAATACGGCATTATTGCCGGTATGAAACACGATCTGATTGAGCTGTACTCTGACTACCTTCTGTCCTCTTTTGGCAAAACAACCGCAACCGGTT
>MUIA01000464.1 GCA_002084115.1 Oceanospirillales bacterium LUC14_002_19_P2
TACGAGGTGATCTGCATTGCCATGAAAAAGAGGTAGAGAATATATTGAGAGCAGCATAAGGTGCTATTGCAGAATAAGGTCATCGCCTATGCCACTGAATTGGGCTTTTGCAACAGCCTCAGAAAGCTTCCTGACAAAACTCTCCGGTAAGCGACACCTGATCCTGATCGCGAAAGACAGTGAACAGTGTGTCGGTTTTAAAGTGGGCTACGAAAACTCACGTCATGAGTTTTACAGCTGGCTCGGCAGTGTTCTGCCAACGTATCGCGGGCAGGGAATTGCGGCCAGATTAAGAGATATGCAGGAACAATGGGCGCGTGAACAGGGCTATTCCTGTATTCGGGTCAAGTCGTGCAATCGCTATCCGGCGATGTTGCATATGCTGATTGGCAGCGGCTACCAGATCGCCGGTTATGAAGACCTGGGTGATCTCACGCTGAACAAAATTCATTTCCTCAAGGCACTGACAGCCTGAATAACCTTCCTTTGGATAACCTGCACACCTCAATCATGATTAGACCTTAGTCGCAGAGCCCGGCAACCCTGGCGTATTGATCCTTGCTAACTTCTACATTTACAGGAACTATCACATCAGTCCAATACTCTAATACCTATGGAAACATGATTAAGGAAAGGAGAATCCTATGCTAAAAATGAAATCCGCCTGCGAGAAATGTGCTACATCACTGTCACAGAATGGAACCGCTTATATCTGTTCCTTCGAGTGTACCTTCTGTGAAACCTGCACACAGGCAATGGACGCCACCTGCCCTAACTGCGACGGTGAACTCCTTCGCCGCCCCTGCCGGGTCAGAAAGGCACTTGAGGTCGCCGCTACACAGCTGAAACAGAAACTGTTCGGTAAGTAAATGGGATGAAAGGCTGCTGAATGTCATAAATGATACACTGCGTTTTTCAGCCGCCGCTTATGCCAACGGCACAACATATAAGGCCGTCGTTCATGACCGTCTTAAATCATCATCCAACAACGTGGTATACCATGAAAATATGGGTAGACGCTGACGCCTGTCCTGTCGTCATCAAGGAAATCCTGTTCCGTGCCGCAGAGCGCACCCAGACCGAACTGACCCTGGTGGCCAATCAGCCGATACGTGTACCACCGTCACGCTATATCCGTGCCATGCAGGTAGCCGGAGGATTTGATGTGGCCGACAACGAAATTGTCAGGCGACTCAGTACCGGCGACCTTGTGATCACCAGCGATATCCCATTGGCGGCAGAAGTGCTGGAAAAAGGCGGCTATGCGCTCAATCCACGGGGCGAGCTGTACTCCGCCGCCACCATCCGGGCACGCCTGAATATGCGGGACTTCATGGATACCCTGCGCGCCAGCGGCATCCAGACGGGTGGGCCGGCAGCACTCAGTCAAAGTGACAGAAAAGCCTTCGCCGATAATCTGGATAAACTGCTGACCCGTCACGCCGGACAACCGTCCGCCCCCAACGATGACTGACATACAATGCTTAAACTGCGCAACCATGCGTTTGCATTTAAATGGGGTCTGACCACTGACACTCTGTGCTTGCGGTCAAGCAACAACTTCATTAGGCAAGCTCAGTAGCGGAAGGTATTCCGTGACAAATCCATAGTGCGATTAACGTTTCCACAAAATTGACCAACGCATTTATATGCCGATGTTTATCGGTGATTCATTACAAGAACGGGGTATTTCCGGATTCGTACCTAAAGCAATAACTCGCAATACCAGCCATTGCTCCGGTACGTTTTCTGTTAATCGATGAAACCGGCTTAAGCGGGTAATTTAAGCTGGCTCAACGATACCTCTGTGCTATGTGATACGTGGGGACTCGGTCCAGCCTCGACCTCAAAGCACAGCCCGTAAACGAAACACAAATCTTTTGTTTAATGATAAAGTTTTATCGCAAGATGGTCGTTATTCCTGTAGGTATAATCTTCTGCTTTAATCCGGTCCGCACAAGGTGTGGCAGGGTCAGGCAGTGCGGCATCAATCATCATATGATTTGCCAGGCCAGGATAGTGTGGCTGGCAATGTCTATGATGATGTGGTCTGCAATGACCAGAACAATGGGCATGGGTATTGGCCGCCATGTTCAACACACCATTGGCAAGGTGCAGCCCTGCTCGAATCTGCCGGTTTTGTTCCCGCACAGGACGGTTTCTGAGCTCCTCCTCATAAGCCTGCTGTTGCAGTTGTGCACGGTTTGCTTCGATCATCTGGTTTTCTTTTCTGCACTGCTGAATCCGCAGGCAATTTTGCTGACAGTGCGCCATTGCACGATCACGTAATATGCGAACATCCGCTTCAGTAGCAGGCCCTAACGCCTGTCTGGCATGTTTTTTACTGCACGGACTGACCACTGCACCGAAGAACCCGCCGAGCACGGAAGCAGAAAAGACGACTGCTCCCAGCGTGCCAAGCCCTATTACCAATGGCGCACCACCGGTTACGGCAAGTGTTACACCGACAGCACCTATAACCACTAACCCGACCAGGATACCGACGACTGCAGCGATGGCGATTTTCCGTTTATCCAACACGGTGCCTTTGAGCAGGTCATATTGGTAAAAAGAATCTGTACAGCGTTGTTTAACCGTTTCGGAGTTTTTCAAGATAGTTGTCCCGAATACTGATTTTTAGGCCACCTGTTTCTCGCGATCTTCGACCCCGGATATTCGCTCTGGATTAAGTGCAACTGGGCCTACAGGCTCCCAGTTCCTG
>MUIA01000302.1 GCA_002084115.1 Oceanospirillales bacterium LUC14_002_19_P2
AACCGGTTGCGGTTGTTTTGCCAAAAGAGGACAGAAGGTAGTCAGAGTACAGCTCAATCAGATCGTGTTTCATACCGGCAATAATGCCGTATTTTCAGTCTTGTGCGTAACTTGAGTTACTCACTGACAACCCGAAACCCCTGACCTTCAAGCTGGTGCTTAACGTCAGGGGTAGTATTACGCAGACGCACTTTCAATGACTGAAATTCACGCCGTTCCGGATAGGTTTTTCGCAGCGTGTCGAAAACAACCGGGACGACGTCCTTTCGCTGCTTAAGCGCCAGCCTCAAACGATTATCATCCCGCCTCACATCGTAGACTGCACGCAGCGCCGTCGTAATCGCCTCTTCTGCACGTACATCGCTTGAAAACGTCATGTTCCGTAATACGGGAATCGGCATAACATTGTTGATTCTAACCCGGGCAGGAAACCCGAAATAACGACATAGCGCCTGATAAATCATTCCTGTACCACGAATTTTTGCATCCAGGCTATACCCAGCAATATGGGGCGTACCGATGGCAACATGATCCAGCAATTCAGGATTAATGTCGGGCTCCTGCTCCCAGACATCCAGAACGGCAGTCATATCTCCCTGCCTTAATCGATCCAGCAACGCGAGGTTATCTACAACCGGTCCTCGGCTGCTGTTGATCAGAATACTGCCCGGACGAATCAACCCAATACGATGTTCATTCAACAGATGGAAGGTTGGATGATCGCCATCCTTTGAGAGAGGAGTATGCAGTGAAATGATATCGGACTTTGCTAGGATGTCATCCAGCTCTGTCTGCTGTTCGGTTTTCTCGGCCGGCGCAAAAGGATCATGTACCAGACAGCGCACTCCCAATACCTCCAGACGACGCAATAAGCGCCCGCCGACCTGCCCTTTCCCAATAATACCGACAACCTGCTCTTTCAGAGCAAAACCCAGCTGTTCTGACAGGATATTGATCACACTGAGGACATATTCAACGACAGAATCGGCATTACAACCGGGCGCATGAGCAAAGCCGATTCCCTTTTCCTTTAGCCAGTCTGTATCTACATGATCAATACCACTGGTTGCAGAAGCCACAAACCGTACCTTGCTGCTTTCCAGCAATTCACGATTCACCCTGGTGACAGAACGAACGAGCAGCACATCCGTATCGGCCAATTGTGCGGCATTCAGTGTACGGCCGGGAACGCTGACGACCTCGCCCAAACCACCAAAAAACACATCCGCCAGTGGGATGTTCTCATCGGCGACAATCTTCATTCAACGCCCGCATCAACCTGATACCCAAGATGACCGGATGGTATAATGCGCCCCGACATTCCGCAAACCTCAGGCAACATTGACGTTATATATGCAGCACGACGCCCAGGACCTGGTTACATTATTTAACAAAACCTTCCTTAGCACGGAAAATACCGAGCTCGCAGGTGGTTACAACGAACCACTTTATCAGCCGGCAATGCCTGATAACCCCACTCACCGCATTCTCTTCACCCATGATTATTTTGCCAGCGCCCTGCATGAGGTCGCCCACTGGTGTGTGGCCGGAACCACACGTCGCCAACAGGTGGATTACGGCTACTGGTATGAACCGGATGGACGGACACAAGAACAACAACACCTGTTTGAAAAGGTCGAAGTCAGACCCCAGGCGTTTGAATGGATTTTCGCCAATGCCTGACGTTACCGTTTCCGAATCAGCGCAGATAACCTCATGACTGGTAACAGCGCCTCTCACACATTCAAAGACAATATATTCAAGGAAGTTCAGGCAATTATCTGCACAGGCTTACCTGCCAGAGCGCAGCGATTTACCGATGCACTGGCACAATATTATGGCTGTAACTCTCCACTGGAGGGATTTACACGGCAATATCTTGATTAATTGAAGAGCGCCATCAACGTTTCTTGTTGAAACCAGCACACTTTGAGTAGCAATACTGACTTCTATCGTTTTTAGAACAATTTAGAATCAAAACTAACGACAAATAACTTTTATATTCCGAAAAAACGACAGAAGTTATCAATGCACAGCCAAGCAACCCGGTTCCAGCGCTTTATGGCCGAGGCGAAGGAACTGATGATCCTCGCCGCCCCCATTATCGTCTCCCAGCTCTCCATGAGCGGCATGGGATTTATTGATACCAGCATGGCCGGCCAGGCCAGTGCCCGTGATCTTGCTGCCATTGCCATTGGCGGCAGCCTCTGGATGCCCTTCTACCTGCTGGTCAGGGGCACATTGATGGCCACCACTCCCACTGTCGCTCATTTGTTTGGCGCGGGTAAAACAGACGACATTGCCTGTGAAGTTCGCCAGGGGCTCTGGATCGCACTGATTGCTGGCCTGGTTGCAATGATCTACCTGCACAGCACAGAGCCCTTGCTGCGCCTGATGAAGGTTTCCCCGGATCTGATCGTTATCACCGACGAATACCTGAAAGCACTGGCCTATGGCGCACCCGCCATCGCCATCTATCAGACATTGAATGCCTATTGTGAAGGCACATCGGACACCCGGCCAGCGATGGTTTTCAGCGTCATTGCATTGTTGCTCAATATTCCAGCCAACTACATCCTGATTTATGGCAAATTTGGTTTTCCCGCCATGGGCGGCGTCGGCTGTGGCTGGGCGACAGCGCTTGCCTTCTGGAGCATGGCGATCATGATGATGATTTATACCGCCTTCGGCCGAAAACATAAGCCAAGGGGCATATTTGCTGCCATCGACCGACCTGTCGGTTCACGGATCGTGGAACACCTGAAGCTGGGCTTCCCCATCGGGATGACCATGTTTATTGAGGGCAGTATCTTTGCCATTATCGCCCTGCTGATTGGTCGTCTGGGTGCCAGTACGGTGGCCAGCCACCAGGTAGCACTGAATTTTTCCTCCCTGACCTTCATGCTGCCATTAAGCATCAGCTTTGCCATCACCATCCGGGTCGGTCAGTCGCTCGGTGCCAACAATCCCGAAAAAGCCCGGTTCGCCGCCTATGTCGGTCATGCTGTCAGTCTGTTCTGTGCCTGCCTGAGCGCCGGATTAATGCTGGTAGCCCCTGAGATGATTGCCGGCATTTACAGCAGCAACCCGGAAGTCATACAGGCGGCCTCAGCCTTGCTGTTTTATGCTGCCATCTTCCAGTTTTCTGACGCTATGCAGGCAGCGGCAGTCGGCTCACTGCGCGGCTACAAAGATACCCGCACACCAATGTTCCTGGTTGTCATGGCCTACTGGGCCGTTGGCTTGCCGATGGGCTACATCCTGGGCATGACAGAAATCGCAGGCTCTCCCATGGGGCCCCGCGGCTTCTGGATCGGGCTGGTCGCAGGACTGACGATTGCAGCCCTACTGTTGGGCCTGCGTCTCTACACCACCAGCCTGAACCGGTGCCGGATGATTACCCCCCAAACGGCCTGATTCATCGTTCAGCCCGCCCCCAAATGGGCGATACATAACTCTATCGGCCCACATATTTCACTGGCCGGCAGGATGCCGGCCCGCCTGTCAGAAGGAGCTGTAATGGGTAGTGACAGCAATAACGACACCCCGTCCACCGAGAAAGGTGACGGCCAAGTCGTCGACCTGTTTACCGGCAAGACCTGGAATCCCGACGAAGCCAGCAAAATCATCCGCATTGCCCCTGAGCTGGACGGGCTGGAGATGCTTTACAGTAACGATGCCAATCCGGATAAGCTGTTCAGCATGAAAATCCTCTGCTGGGCGCTGAACCAGAATGGTGAAATTGACGCGATGGTGCCCTGGCTGAGCCGGTTGGTTCCCTGCCGGGAACTCAATGATCCGCTAAATGGGCACTGGGAAGGCTATTACGACAACTTTCATGAAGCCGTGTTTTATGATGCTCCGTTACATAAGGTCGTGGAACTGGAAAGTTCAGCATCCTATTACGACGCTGAGTATGCGTTAGAAAAGGACATTATCCAGGAAATCCCCGACCCTATTGGTACACATGCGGTGCTGACAGGTGACAAATTCCAGACGATCACCCTGACCCAGGTAACCAGCTGGCGTCTCCTCCACAATGGCGCCATCCAGGCCATGCTGGCAGACAGCGAGAAGGTGGAGAACACACCGGTGCTCGTGGGCGACGAGAGTCTCTATGCAGCCCAAGAGCACGCGGACTTCAAATACTTCTTTCACCATATCATTGCCAACAAGATCAAGGCGGGCGATCCGGAAGCCATGGCAGCCTTTACCCGCCTGCTTGATCTTTGATGACTGAGCGACCACTCAGCTTACTGGCAAGATAGCCTTTCAGGGCAGTGGCTATTTGCCACCCCCTTTACAGTTGGGCGAAGCCGGCGCCTGCTGAACCGTTTGCCACTCATCTGGCGTATAGGTGTGTAACGCCAAGGCATGGACACCACTTTCCAGCTCTTCGGCCAGTACGCGGTAAACCATCTGATGCCGTTTGACCGGTAATTTCCCGATAAAACTGTCACTCACCAGAACCACACGGAAATGCGATTCTGAACCTGCTGGCACATTGTGCATATAACTTTCGTTATTGATTTCCATATGTGCACCGGCAAATGCCGATGCCAGTTTACTTTCTATCCGTTCCTGTACTTCCATACTTTCGACCTGCGATTATCGATGCCACTGACCGACGATGTCTGTAGACGATGGCTTCGCATAATAACACACTAGACTGCTGGAAAGACTTATCACTATCAAAACCTGACAGTGAATCCCCCAACTCAACTCATCGGCTCTTTACCATAATTTTTGGCATATAAAGATTCCCCCATAGCGGTAATCTGATTGCCAATTAACCGGTCAAATGCCGTCAGCATGCGCTCACAGGCAGCCCGATCATGATCAAAGGCATTTAGCACTTCTACTGCGGCTTCAATGGTGGAAAGATAGCCAGGAGCCGGTACCTTACGGATGCGATATGCAGATAACTTATCCGTCGTAATCTGCACGGCAGGCAGTGTATGGAGGCAGGTGGACAGATAATAGATTTTTCGCGCTTTACGCCATGTTGCATCCAATAAAATAAACAAGGGTTTCTTACCACCCTGCACGGCACTTGCCACGGTAGTCAGCGACATTGCCTTGTCCTTTGGGAAAAGTAACCACGGATGGCTGTCCGGATCATTCAATTTGTTTAGCAGGCGGGTATCTGATGAAAAATCTTCACCAACTAGAATCTCTGCATTACCCACCGAGAGAGTAACAATGGTTGCCGTATTCAGCGCGTGACGGGATTCATCAGGATGCTGGAGGATCAATATATTGACCGGTGCCTGATGGGCGATCAAATCATGGCAATAACAGACCGATT
The DNA here is from genome assembly GCA_002084115.1 of Oceanospirillales bacterium LUC14_002_19_P2. Classification (GTDB taxonomy): domain Bacteria; phylum Pseudomonadota; class Gammaproteobacteria; order Pseudomonadales; family Endozoicomonadaceae; genus Kistimonas. Next base: position 5,309 of record MUIA01000302.1, read on the forward strand.
CAGGGCGACGGCAACGTGGACAACAAATTCGACTCATCAGAGAAAATAGAGGGTAAAAAGAAAACGTGAACTATACGAGCAGAACACCACGTATTTCAAACAAACAGAAAAAGAAATTATCTATCGCAAGGAATCATAAAACAAGAAAACAACGCGCGAGTGGGCTAAGTTACCCCTTGTGGTTGGTAGCACCAATGTCCAATGATTTTCTCGAACATGCGTGCAGTCGTCAGCCTATGACGCTCTGTTAGAGCGCGCCGCCAAGCGAGGTAATGAGTCATA
>MUIA01000466.1 GCA_002084115.1 Oceanospirillales bacterium LUC14_002_19_P2
AAACCGGTTGCGGTTGTTTTGCCAAAAGAGGACAGAAGGTAGTCAGAGTACAGCTCAATCAGATCGTGTTTCATACCGGCAATAATGCCGTATTTTCAGTCTTGTGCGTAACTTGAGTTACTACTGACAGTCTGGCTGAAACATGAACAGAAACAACCGTTCATTCCAACGAAAAAAACAGAAACTACAAGGGCGGGGAAAACTGGAAACCATCACCACCGACGGCCCCCAAAGTGACTGGCTGGGCATGCCGGATTACTACATCCATACTCTGACCGTAGACGGTGAAGATTATAAATACCTGACGGCAGAAGCCACACTGGAGGTTACACCCGGTGACCTAGTCTGCTTCCGTTACCAGGAAATGGGCAAAGAGAAGCGTATCGACAAGCGTTCACTCGGCATTGCCATCGACCCTGCCACCTTCATGCAGCAACAGAGCTGATGACCTGTCGACATCCGGATACTGTCTGATCCACAGTCAGCCATCCGGATGTCGACAACATTAATGCATCAAAGACCTGAGTCGCTTACCTGCTCCACCAGGCCACCATCCTGAAGTTGCCAGATACGATCCATCTTGGCCGCCAGCGACAAGTCGTGGGTGACAATAATAAAACTGGTCTGTAATCGCTGACTGAGATCCATGATCAGCCCCTGGACAACCTCTGCCGTCGGCTGATCCAGGTTGCCGGTCGGCTCATCCAATAGCACCAGATCAGGTTCGGTAACCAGCGCCCGCGCAATCGCCACCCGCTGACGCTCGCCACCGGACAGTTCACCCGGCTTATGATCCAGACGTGCTTCCAGACCCACCAGTGTCAACAGCTCTTCGGCTTTCTGTGCGGCGACAGAAACCGCCACATCACGGCGCATAAGCAGCGGCATGGCAACATTCTCTCGCGCTGAGAACTCAGGCAGCAAATGATGAAACTGATACACAAACCCAAGGTGGCGGTTTCTCAGCGCGCTTTTCTCACGATCATTGAGCCCATTAAGAGAAACCCCACAGACACGCACCTCACCATGGCTCGCAACATCCAAACCTGCCAACAGATTCAGCAGAGTTGTTTTCCCAGAGCCGGAACTCCCCACTATAGCAATGCGCTCACTGCGACCAACAGCAAAACTGACATCCCGGATAACCTCCACATCACCCGGCCCTTCACGGTATACCTTACCCAGCTCCCGGCATTCCAGAACAACATCCTTACTCATAACGCAATGCCTCGGCAGGTTGGGTACGTGATGCGCGCCACGCAGGATACAGGGTGGCCAGGAAACTCAGTAACAGGCTCGACATGGCAATGCTAACAACATCCTGCCAAAGCAGCTCGGAAGGCAGATAGCTGATGAAATAGACATCAGGACTCAGGAAATGAATGCCCAGCAAAGATTCAATCCACCCGACAATGCTGGCAACATTGAGCGCCCCCAAAATACCGAGAACAACACCCAGCCCAGTGCCTATCAAACCAATCACACAGCCCTGCACCATGAAAATACGCATAATCATGCCAGGCGTTGCACCAAAGGTTCTCAAGATCGCAATATCAGATTGCTTATCCGTTACAACCATTACCAATGTTGCGACGATATTGAATGCAGCTACCGCAATAATCAGTACCAGCAAGAGACCAATCATGGTTTTTTCCATCTGGATTGCCTGGAAAAGACGACCATGAGTTTGGGTCCAGTCACGAACATAATAACGTCCTGGCAAGGTCATGGCCGCTTCCCAGGCCAAGCGTGGTGCGGCAAACAAATCCTTTGTCTGCAAACGCAGACCCTGCACCCCCTCACTGATGCGCATGAAGCGTGCTGAATCCTTGATATTGATAAAGGCCAGGCTAGCATCCAGATCCGCTCCTACTGCAAACAATCCGGTTACCGTGAATCGCTTGAGACGAGGAAACACGCCCGCCGGATTAATGGAAGCTTCCGGCAACACGACGGTGACTTTATCGCCAATGCCCGCCCCCAGCTGGCGAGCAAGAATCTCACCCAACACAATGCCAAATTCACCGGGCTTGAGATCAGTTAACTGACCACTTTCCATGTGTTCATCAAGAATGGAGACTCGCTGCTCCAACTCAGGATCAATGCCATACAACATGACACCCTTGACCTGTCCCTGATTGGTCAACATGCCCTGGGCGTCAATGAAAGGTGCCGCCGCTTCAATACCCGGCACGGCTTCCACTTTCGACTTGATGGATTCCCAATCCGTCATGGTGCCATAGGCAGAGGTGATCGTTGCATGGGGTACCATGCCCAATATGCGCTGACGTAATTCCCGGTCAAAGCCGTTCATCACCGACAGCACGATGATCAACACCATGACACCCAGCACAAGGCCAGCCATGGACATGGCGGAAATAAAGGAAATAAAGTGATTGCGCCGTTTGGCCCCCGTATAACGAAGGCCGATAAATACCGGCAAAGGTCTGAACATCAGGCGCTCCTGCAGCTGAAACCCTGCCCGACAACAAGCCGGACCAGACGATCGATCACCATTCAGCGGAACAACAGAACCGGCAGATGAATGGCCTCGTCAAAGGGATCAATTATGCCAGATAACACACAGAAAGGAGGCTAAGTTACCCCTTGTGGTTGGTAGCACCAATGTCCAATGATTTTCTCGAACATGCGTGCAGTCGTCAGCCTATGACGCTCTGTTAGAGCGCGCCGCCAAGCGAGGTAATGAGTC
>MUIA01000304.1 GCA_002084115.1 Oceanospirillales bacterium LUC14_002_19_P2
AGGTGATCTGCATTGCCATGAAAAAGAGGTAGAGAATATATTGAGAGCAGCATAAGGTGCTATTGCAGAATAAGGTCATCGCCTATGCCACTGAATTGGGCTTTTGCAACAGCCTCTTCAGGGTTTTGAACCCTTTCATCTGGATCACGCTGTAATGAATGAAAATGTCTTCCTGGCGGGATTCCGAAACAGGGTTGATAAACCCCAGTCCCTTGGCGTTGCTGAACCATTTGACAGTGCCGGTCAGGTATTCCATTGCCTGAATTCCAGTTGTTTTTTTGAACAGGATACCGAGTCATGTCCGGATAATGCAAGATTGTCTCAAAAAAGGGCGTCTTCAGCCCGAAGACGCCTGTTGTTCGGGAAAGAATCAACTCTTGTGGTTGACCGCTTCCTTGAGCATCTTGCCTGCTTTGAAAGAAGGAATTCTGGCTGCGTCAATCTGAATGGGCTGGCCGGTTTGCGGGTTACGTCCGGTGCGGGCGGCGCGTTCATTGACGCTGAACGTACCAAAGCCCGTCAGTTGAATGGCGTCGCCTTTAGCCAGAGCTTCCTGGATGTTTTCAAGAGTGGCCTTGAGTGCACGTTCCGCCTGGGCCTTGGACAAATCAGCCTGCCGGGCCAGCAGTTCAATCAGTTGCGCCTGGTTCATGGGGTTCCTCGCATTCGGTGGTTCATTGCCGGTATATGGTTATGGTTGCGTCCGGCGGCGACAGACTATGGCAGGGAACCACCTGAATTCAAGTGTTCACCCCTCGTTTTTACTGAATTTCCGGTCTGCCTGCTGCTAACATGGGCTACTATTGCCGTTAACCCTGTCATGAGTCCGTATGTACGCAACCAGTAACCCTGCCCATTCTTTCGACCGCACGAATGACCACCAGCCGGTTATACGACTGGAAGGCAGTATTGAACGGGTTACCTTTCACAGCGAGGAGAGCGGTTTCTTTGTTATCCGGGTCAAGTGCAAGGGACAGCGCGATCTGGTAACCATGACGGGCAGTACACCATCGGTGACACCCGGTGAGTTTGTTGAAACGGCCGGTATATGGATCAATGATCCCAAGCATGGCGTACAGTTCAAGGTTCAGCACATCAAGACTGTGACGCCGACCACCCTGGAAGGTATTGAGAAATACCTGGGTTCCGGCATGGTCAAGGGGATTGGTCCGCACTTTGCCAAACGGCTGGTCAAAGCATTCGGCGAGGCGGTCTTCGACATCATTGAAGAAACCCCGGACCGGCTGATGGAGCTGGAGGGCATCGGTAAAAAACGACGGGAGAAGATTACCTCCGCCTGGTCGGAACAGAAGGTGGTCAGGGAGATCATGGTCTTTCTCCAGTCCCATGGCGTCGGTACCGCCCGTGCCGTCCGTATCTACAAAACCTATGGAGACCAGGCCGTCGCCAAGGTTCAGGAGAACCCTTACCGGCTGGCGCTGGATATACACGGCATCGGTTTCAAAACAGCGGACCAGCTGGCCATGCAGCTGGGCATTGACCGGGTTTCCCTCATTCGCGCTCAGGCCGGTGTCCGCCATGTGTTGCAGGAGTATTCCGGCGAAGGGCACTGCGCTCAGGCCTTTCAATCGCTGGTGGACGCTTCGGTCAAACTGCTGGAAATTCCGGAAGCCACCATCAAGCAGGCCATCCAGATGGAAATGGATGAAGAACGCCTGACACCCGAGACCATCAATGGCGAACCCTGCCTGTTTCTTACACCCTTGCATCGTGCCGAACAGGGCGTGGCCAATCATGTGCTTCGTTTGTCGCAGGGGGAATCAGACTGGGCGGCTATAGATCTGGACAAGGCCATCCCTTGGGTGGAAGCAAAAAACAATATTCAGCTGTCGTCTTCGCAAAAAGAGTCTGTAGCGATGGCAGTGCAAAATAAGTTCTGCATTATTACCGGTGGTCCCGGTGTGGGCAAAACAACGGTGGTCAACAGCATCCTGAAAATCATCGCCGCCAAACGCGCCCACGTTACACTCTGTGCACCCACCGGGCGTGCAGCAAAACGGCTGTCAGAATCCACCAGCCAGGAAGCCACCACAATTCACCGGCTGCTGGAGTTTGATCCCAAGGCTTTCGATTTCAAGCGTAACGCCGACAATCCGCTGGAAACCGACCTGCTGGTCGTGGATGAATCCTCCATGGTCGATATTGTGCTGATGAACCAGCTGCTCAGGGCAGTGCCTGACAACGCTGCGGTGTTGCTGGTGGGCGATGTGGATCAGCTGCCATCGGTGGGGCCGGGATCGGTGCTCAGCGACCTGATCGATTCCAGCAGTGTGCCGGTGGCGCGGTTGACGGAAATTTTCCGGCAGGCGGCAACCTCGCAGATCATCACTGGCGCCCACGCCATCAACCGTGGACAACCACCCAGGCCAACCCGTAAAGGTGATGAGACGGATTTCTATTACCTGACCGGGGAAGAGCCGGAGGAACTGTTCAGCAAACTCATGGCGGTGGTCACCCGGCGATTGCCGGAACGGTTTGGTTTCGATCCGGTAAAAGACATCCAGGTGCTGGCCCCCATGAACCGTGGCGGACTGGGGGCAAGAAGCCTGAACGTGGCGCTTCAGGAAGCGTTGAATGCCGACGCCCATCCCAAGGTGACACGGTTTGGCTGGACCTTCGCGCCGGGCGACAAGGTGATCCAGACCGTTAATAACTACGACAAGGAGGTGTTCAATGGCGATATAGGCACTGTGACCGCCATTGACGTGGAAGAAGGGGAACTGATGATCTGCTTTGACGGCCGTGACGTGAATTACCAGGTCAGCGAGCTGGATGAAGTCTCCCTCGCTTACGCTACGACCATCCATAAAAGCCAGGGATCGGAATACCCCTGTGTTGTCATTCCGATGGCCATGCAGCACTATACGCTGCTGGAACGCAACCTGCTCTATACTGGCGTCACCCGTGGCAAGCAACTGGTGGTGTTGATCGGCCAGCCCAAGGCTGTGGGTATGGCGGCAAGAAACCGAAAATCTACGCGACGGTTGACTAACCTTCAGAGCCGATTAGGTTAACTTGCCAATTGCAGGTTGGAGGCATTTTAAGTTGTGCCGGTTTACTGTCGGCTGTGAGACACCCTATGTTGTTTTCTATTCCAAACCAAGTCGAGAATTTACCACTGGTCTGTAAGTTGCCGCAGGAGGATGGAGATGCACGCACCTTTCCTGTGGGACTGTCATGCTGTGACAACCCCCTGTGCCGTTGCTCGTCGATGACACTGGATCTTTATGAGGAACCGTTGAGCGATAAACAACGACACAGGATTACGCTGGATGTTGTGACACGGTGTGAGAAAGAGCGTGCTGAATCTGACGTTTCAGCGATTTGTCGTCAGATGTATGACAATATGACAGACGAAGACTGGGAGTTGCTGGAAAAAATTTATCTATCGCGCAAAACTGACATCACCCAGCGTGCGGATCTGGATGATTTATCCCCTGATTTTCCTGTTCAAGAGATTGAAGAATCGGCTTCTCTTATTTTCTATAACGAAATATTGCCATTCCAGCCTGCAACCATTGTTGATTATCGGGATTCCCGGTTGCAGGTGCTTGACATGTATTGCGTAAAGCGGTCATGCCATTGTCATCAAGTGCATTTGTTGATCGAGCCATTTGATGAGGTAAGTGGCGGGATTCAGGATGCAGATCGCCCACTTCATGTCGTAGTGGATCTTGGTAATGGCCACTATAAGGTCGAAGATCAAGGTCAGCTGGGAATTAAGCCTGAGGTGGTGATGCCGTTGGTATTCAAGTCTGCCGGGCTGAAGTTGTACAAGCAAAGATACCGGCAAATGAGACGCTGGTATAACGCATGTCAGGAACGGATGCGCTCGAAAGCTGGAGAGTCGTTGGATATAGGTGCGGTGCTCCCTCCGGTAGTGATGGTGAAAGCGAGCAGAAATGATCCATGTCCCTGTGGCAGTGGTAAAAAATATAAGAAGTGCTGTCTGACTTGATTGTAAAATAGGTGTAGGGAATATAGGGCAATAAGCATGTGAATAGCCCATCCTGTATGAATTCTGCCCAAAGGTGTACCCCAGTCACTCTGGGGTAACATAAATTACATGTTTAAAAATCTTCTGGTTATGGAATACCCAATTGAGGTCAATTGAATGGATGTTTTAATATCAGCCACCAATGCTTTTTGCAAATACCTGAAGATAGATCTTGAAAGACTACCCAGTCCTGATGGCAAAAAAGTAGGTACCCAATCGATTCGAACCACACAAGATTGTATTGCCTGGCAAGTGCATGCTGTCAAACGGTACTGCACTGATGGCTACTTAATGTGGGATGTCATTGCGGTGGAGGCTCGTAGCCGTTATACCATGCTGTTTTCCAATCCTGGTATTGAAGATTTAAAAGGATTTATTGACCGTTTCCTGCAATGCTGGGCAGAGCAGTGTGTTCATATGGCCATCGAATGTGGCGCTGTGACCGAAACCAGCACTCGGGATATGTTTGATCAATTCCTGGGTACGTCTATGAAACTGATGTTTTTCAAAAATACGGATTTGAGTGTGAATGGCCATGTCACCGACGCTGAGCAGTGGCTGCTACAGGCTTATGATCGGTATGACATAGATATTATGAACGAAGAGGAAGCGTTCGGTCTGGGACGGCAAATCAACCAATTCCGAAAAAAGGCCAAACCTTATCCGGGCGCGAGAAATAAGGAGTCCTTTCTACCTATGTCACGCATGGTGGATGACTGGCTATACCGCTTTGCCAAAGGCCTCTCAGAGTGGGAGTACCCCGAGACCAAAAGCGGAGATTTTCCCAGCCCTTTTTTGTCCAGATGGATGACTCCCACAAAGCTCAGTCTATCCGATAATGTTGTGAATCTGGATGAGGCGCGCCGGAAGAAGCAGAGGGTATAGGCAAAAAATCTGTGAAATGGACATCCAGTTCTCAGTTCTATTAACAATCAGTCATAGCCAGGCATAGCCGCCCCGAACCATGAAATCACTGTTGCCCCTGTTACCCAGACAGCCATGGCTAACATTATCTGGCTGCGTAGCGTCACTATCTGGTCGCGAAATAAAACCGACGGCAGATCCGGCGGTGAGTAATACCAATCGCCTTTTCTAACTACTGCATAAGTGCCCACTGGCGAGAGCATAAAATGAACAACCGTCCAGCCTCGCTACACAGTTTATTCCAGGCATTGCAACAACAATCCACAATATCCTCGTAACCCTCAAACGCTTTATTGGATAGCTCATGCTCCCGCATCCATTCCCACAGTCTTTCTGAGCTGTTCAACTCGGGCGCACATGCAGGCAGGGCTAAGTTACCCCTTGTGGTTGGTAGCACCAATGTCCAATGATTTTCTCGAACATGCGTGCAGTCGTCAGCCTATGACGCTTTGTTAGAGCGCGCCGCCAAGCGAGGTAATGAGTCATATATTTCGTAGCCACGCTATGAAATACATTGAGCACCCAGCGTTTCAAGTGGCTGTGATAAGCGTTTACATGTTGAATGTGATAAATCCCGTCCTGAACAAACTTACCCGATGATGTGACCAGTTCGCGGAATTCAAAA